>JAYSPJ010000560.1:0-12261 GCA_043722155.1 Bradyrhizobium sp. | reverse complement strand
GCGTTCCGGTCGCCTTTTCCTCGCAATTCCCGCTGCGATGGAGTACCACGCGCTTTCGGGACCGCCCAAAGGGCTCCCGGGCCAAATCCTTGAAGCGATGACGTCCATTTTGAATACCACCCGTATCTATGTCGACGCCGATGCCTGCCCGGTCAAAGACGAAATCTATCGCGTCGCCGCCCGGCATGGCCTGCCGGTCAGCGTGGTCGCCGGCAATTTCATCCGGGTGCCGCCGGATCCCCTGATCGAGCGTATCGCGGCGGGTTCCGGGATGGATGCCGCCGACGACTGGATTGCGGAACGCGCCGGAAAGGGCGATATCGTCGTCACGTCAGATATCCCGCTGGCGAGCCGCTGCGTGAAGGCTGGCGCCGAGGTAATCGCGCCGAACGGCAAGCCGTTCACGGAGCAATCGATCGGGATGACCCTTGCGGTTCGCAACCTGATGACCGACCTGAGGTCCTCGGGCGAGGTGACCGGCGGTCCCAGATCGTTCGCCCCGCGCGACCGCTCGGCGTTCCTGTCGGCGCTCGACCAGACCATCCGCCGCATCCAGCGCCAGCGCGCGGATCAATCCGCGCAAAACCAGAATTGAATTGAGAAGACATGAGAATTGAGAAGACATGGCGCCTCCGCTAATCCAGTTGAAAGACATCAAGCTGACCTTCGGCGGCACGCCGCTGTTGTCGGGAGTCGAACTGTCGGTGTCCGCAGGCGAGCGCGTCTGCCTGATCGGCCGTAACGGCTCCGGCAAATCGACGCTGTTGAAGATCGCGGCAGGCATCGTCGAGCCCGACAGCGGCAGCCGCTTCGTGCAGCCCGGCGCCACCATCCGCTATCTGCCGCAGGAGCCGGATTTTGACGGTTTTGCGACGACGCTGGCCTATGTCGAAGCCGGCCTCGGCCCCGGCGACGATCACTATCAGGCCCGCTATGTGCTGGAGCAGCTCGGGCTGCACGGCGATGAAGACCCCGCCAATGTCTCAGGCGGCGAAGCCCGCCGCGCCGCGCTGGCCCGCGTGCTGGCGCCCTCGCCCGATATCCTGCTGCTGGACGAGCCCACCAACCATCTCGACCTCACCACCATCGAATGGCTGGAAGGCGAACTCGGCAGCCGCCGCAGCGCCCTGGTCATGATCAGCCATGACCGCCGCTTCCTGTCCAATCTGTCACGCTCGACCGCCTGGCTCGATCGCGGCCAGATCAAGCAGATCGACCGCGGTTTCAGTGCGTTCGAGTCGTGGCGCGACGAGGTATTGGCCGAGGAAGAGCGCGACCAGCACAAGCTCGACCGCAAGATCGTCAACGAGGAGCATTGGCTGCGCTACGGCGTGTCCGGTCGCCGCAAGCGCAACGTCAAGCGGCTCGGTAATCTGTTCGCGCTGCGCGACCAGCGCCGCGACTATCGCGGCGCGGCTGGCAACGCCAACCTGGCGGCTTCGGAAGCCGACAAATCCGGCAAGCTGATCATCGAAGCCAAGGGCATCGGCCGGACCTACGGCGACCGCAAGATCGTCGACAATTTCTCGATCCGGGTGCAGCGCGGCGACCGCATCGGCATCGTCGGGCCGAACGGCGCCGGCAAGACCACGCTGATCGAGATGCTGACCGGCGGCAGTCCGCCCGACAGCGGCACCATCCGGTTCGGCGCCAATATCGAGATGGCGACGCTCGACCAGCATCGCGAAAGCCTCGACCCCAAATCGACGCTGGCCGACGCCCTCACCGGCGGCGGCAGCGACAATGTGATGGTCGGCGGCAAGCCGAAGCATGTGGTCGCCTACATGAAGGACTTTCTGTTCGCACAGGAACAGATGCGCACGCCGCTGGAAGTGCTTTCGGGCGGCGAGCGCGGCCGGCTGATGCTGGCGCGCGCGCTGGCGAAACCCTCCAACCTCTTGGTGCTGGACGAGCCGACCAACGACCTCGATCTCGAAACCCTCGACGTGCTGGAGGAAATGCTCGGCGACTACGAGGGCACCGTGATCCTGATCAGCCATGACCGCGATTTTCTCGACCGCGTGGTGACCTCGGTGATCGCACCCGAGGGCGACGGCCGCTGGGTCGAATATGCCGGCGGCTACACCGACATGCTGGCGCAGCGCGGCGCCGATCTGAAGCGCGAGGCGGTGAAGGCCGGCGCCGAGGAAAAAAAGGAAGCCAAGGCCGGCGCACCTTCGACCGCGGCGAAGCGCAAGCTCAATTTCAAGGACAAACACGCGCTGGAGACGCTGCCGAAGGCGATCGCCAAGCTGCAGGCCGAAATCGCCAAGCAGCAGCGACATCTTGACGATCCCAATCTTTACAAGAAGGATCGCAAGAAGTTCGACCTGTGTTCGGCCGCCCTTTCCACCGCGCAGAAGGAACTCGAGGCCGCCGAAGACAAATGGCTGGAGCTCGAAGTGCTGCGCGAAGAGATAGAGCAGGCATAGGCCGTAGGATCTTTACTACCGTCATTGCGAGCGAAGCGAAGCAATCCATAGCTACACTGGGGAAAGCTGGATCGTTTCGTCGCTTCGCTCGCAGTGACGAGGACGCACAACTGGAGTCGCCCCGATGACCACGCCCCTCGCCGCCAAGATCGCCCGCGAATATGGCACGCCCGCCGCCGTCATCGACATGGACCGGGTCGAGCGCAACATCGCGCGAATCCAGGCCGCCTGCGATGCGGCCGGGGTCGCCAACCGGCCGCATATCAAGACGCACAAGAGCCCGCTGCTGGCGAGAATGCAGATCGCGGCCGGCGCGAAGGGCATCACCTGCCAGAAACTAGGCGAAGCCGAGGTGATGGCGAACGCCGGCATCGACGACATCCTGATCAGCTACAATCTGATCGGCGAGGAGAAAATGGCGCGGCTCGGCGCGCTGCAGGCCAAAGCCAACATGACGGTGGCCGCCGACAATTCGACCGTGATATCGGGCCTGCCGCAGGCGGCAGCGGCTTCCGGTCGGCCGCTCTCGGTGGTGGTCGAATGCGACACCGGGCGCAAGCGCGCCGGCGTCGAAACCCCGGCGGAAGCCATCGCGCTGGCGCGCGAGATCGCGGCGTCGAAGGGATTGCTGTTCGCAGGCTTCATGCTCTATCCGACCGAGACCGGCTGGGCCGAGGCGCAGCGCTTCTACGATGAGGCGCTGGCCGGCGTGCACGCGCATGGGCTGGATGCGGCAATGGTTTCGACCGGCGGCACACCGAACCTGAAGAACGTGGGAAAACTCAAGGGCGCTACCGAACACCGGCCGGGCACCTATATCTACAACGACCGGATGCAGGTCGCGGCCGGCGTCGCCGGCTGGGACGATTGCGCGCTTCAAATCTATTCCACCGTGGTCAGCCGCGCCGGTCCCGATCGCGGCATCCTCGATGCCGGATCGAAGACCCTGACGTCCGATACCGGCGGCGGACTCGAGGGGCATGGGCTGATCCTCGAACATCCCGAGGCCAGGATCGCGCGCTTTGCCGAGGAGCATGGCTTTCTGGATCTGACCCGCAGCAACACCCGCCCCCATGTCGGCGACGTCGTGCGGATCGTGCCGAACCACGTCTGCGTCGTCGTCAACATGATGGACGAGGTGGTGATGGTGCGCGGCGACGAGATCATCGGCACGCTGTCGGTGGCGGCGCGGGGGAAGCTGCGGTAGCGCGGACACAGCCAGTGGCGAATAGCGAATAGCGAGTGGGGAAATCTCTATTCGCTACGCGCTACTCGCCTTTCAAGCCACTTCAACGCCCCCTTCCCGGCCGCCACTCCCGTGGCAAACGAGGCCTGCAGCAGGTAGCCGCCGGTCGGCGCTTCCCAGTCCAGCATTTCGCCTGACGCGAACACGCCGGGCAAGCGCCGGATCATGAAGCCGTCGTCGAGTTCGTCGAACGAAATTCCGCCCGCGGTCGAGATCGCGCGCGCGACCGGCGCGATGCCTGTGAGCTGGACCGGCACGCCGTTTATCAAGCCGGCAAGCTTTTCGGCAGATGTCGACGACAGCGTCAAACCCGACGAAATCGCGGCCTCCTGCAGCAATCCGATACCCACCGGAGACAGATGCGCCGCCTTGCGCAGCCAGTTCGCGAACGATTGCTTGCCCTTCGGCGCTGACAGCCGCGCGATCAAATCGGCGGGCTGCAGATCGGGCCGCAACACTACGTGCAGCGTCGCCCGTCCCGACTCCAAAATGGCCTCGCGCAAGTCGGCCGACAGGGCGTAGATCGCGCCGCCCTCGATGCCGGTTCGCGTGACGAGTGCTTCACCGCGCACGGTGTGGGAGCCGAACGACAGCGCAATGCCCTTGAGCGGATGCCCCTCGAAACGATCGCGAAAAATGCAGGACCAGGCGACGGTAAAGCCGCAATTGGCCGGTCTGAGCTTCGATATCGCCACACCCTTCGAGCCAAGCAATTCCGCCCACGCCCCATCAGACCCGAGCCTCGGCCAGCTGGCGCCGCCAAGCGCCAGCACGGTGGCGCGCGCATCGACGGCGCGCAGTCCGTCGGACGTTTCAAACGACAAGCGGCCCTGCTGATCCCACCCGATCCAGCGGTGACGCAGTCTGAATTGCACGCCCATCGCATCCAGCCGCCGCAACCATGCGCGCAGCAGCGGCGAGGCCTTGAACGCTTCGGGGAATACCCGGCCACTGGAGCCGACGAAGGTCGGCTGGCCCAATTGCTCGCACCATTGGCGCAACGCATCCGGCGGAAACGCCTCGATCGCGGCTGCGAGCCGCGGCATCGCTTCGCGATAGCGCGCGAGAAATTCCGGCAGCGCTTCGCTGTGCGTCAGATTGAGCCCGCCCCGCCCGGCCATCAGAAACTTGCGGCCCGCCGACGGCATGGCGTCATAGACCGTAACGCCGGCGCCGCCCTGCGCCAGCACCTCGGCCGCCATCAGCCCGGCGGGACCGGCGCCGATGACGGCGACATTGCTTGGGGCAATTGGCATCGCTGCGGGCCCTTTCAGCGGTCCGAGACCTCATCCTGAGGAGCGGCGCCTTCGCCGCGTCTCGAAGGATGGCCGCGAGTTCCTTCGTTGCCACCATCCTTCGAGATGCTTGCTACGCAAGCTCCTCAGGATGAAGTCATCATGCGCTGCTACAACTTGATCCCCGCCCGTGCCGCGGCCTGTCCGACATATTTCTGGGTCTGCTGGAACGCGCCCTCCAGCGCCTTGGCCTTCGACATGTCGCTGATCTCGGCAAAATGCGCCGCAACGGCGTCGGGGGTCCAGTCGGACTGGGCCAGGTTGATACCCTCGCTTTCCATGATCTTGATCACTGCGAAGGAACCCGCGCCGGCACCCATGATGGTGCGGGTCGGCGCGTCCTCGCTGAGCAGAAACTCGACCGCCGGGGTGATCGCGTCCGGCCGCATCAGCCCGAGCGCCTGCGGCGGCAGCAATTCCTCGGTCATCCGGGTCGCCGCGGTCGGCGAGATGGTGTTGACGCGGATGTTGTTCTTGCGGCCCTCCTCGGCCAGCACGTTCATCAGCCCGACCATGCCGGCTTTGGCGGCGCCGTAATTGGCCTGGCCGAAATTGCCGAACAGGCCGGACGACGAGGTGGTGACGACGATACGGCCGTAGTTGCGCTCGCGCATACCGTCCCACACCGCCTTGCAGCAGTAGAAGGTGCCGGTGAGATGGACGTCGAGCACCTTGGCGAAATCGGCGATCTCCATCTTGGAAAACGACTTGTCGCGCAAAATGCCGGCATTGGCGCAGAGCAGATCGACACTGCCCCACTCCCTGGTGGCGCGAGCGACCATCGCCTTGACCTGCTCGAAGTTCGAGACGTCCGCACCGTCGGCCATCGCCGTGCCACCCGCCTTTCGGATTTCCTCGACCACGGTTTCAGCCGGGGTCAGCGACCCGCCGGTGCCGTCACGCGCGCCGCCGAAATCATTGACCACGACCCTGGCGCCGCGGCTCGCCAAGCCCAGCGCATGCGCCCGACCAAGACCATTGCCCGCGCCGGTCACGATGGCGACACGTCCGTCAAACCTGATTGTCATATATAAGATTCCTGGATGTGGGTTCTTTCGTCATCCCGGGCCTTATACCGGGCATCCACGTCTTTCCTGGTTGCTGCATAGCAAGACGCGGATGGCCGGGACATCTAGCACAAAGACGCGCTTCGCGCTTTAGCCCAGCCATGACGGGTGGCAGCTCAAGCAAAATAGATCAGGCCGATCCAGTCGGCTACCAGAGCGGGTTTTGTCTCACCCTCGATTTCGACTGAAACATTGGTGCGCGACAGCAATTCCGTCGGCTTGCGCAACGTCGCTTCCGTCAGCGTAAAGCGGCCGCGGACGCGCGAGCCGGCACGGACCGGCGAGATGAAGCGCAGTTTGTCGAAGCCGTAATTGACGCCCATCGTGGTGCCCTCGATCACCGGCATGACCTCGTAGGACATGATGCTCATCAGCGACATCGTCAAAAAACCGTGCGCCACCGTGTTGCCGAACGCGGTTTCACGCCTGGCGCGCTCGGGGTCGACATGGATGAACTGGTGATCCTCGATCACGTCGGCATAGATATCGATCCGCTTCTGATCGAGCAGATGCCATGACGACACCCCGACTTCGTGGCCGACCATCTTCCGATAGGCCTCCAGCGAGATCGGGGGTTTCTTCCAGACTTCATTCATTCGTCAGTTCTCCGCCGATCCGGCCGATCGTACCTGTTGCAACTCCGGGAAATCCTCTTCGCGGAATTCCTCGCCGCGCAGCGGGTCGCCGCGATCATTGTCGTGTTCCAGCCGGCGCAGCTGCACGCGGCGGATTTTGCCGGAAATCGTCTTCGGCAGTTCCGTCACCAGTTCGATCCGGCGGATACGTTTGAAGGGCGCCAGCCGCCGGTGCAAGTGCAGAAAGATCGACAGCGCGGTGTCCGCCGATCGCTCCTTGCCCGCCACCAGCAACACATAGGCTTTCGGGATCGCGAGCCGAATCGGATCGGGGCTGGGAACCACGGCGGCCTCGGCGACCGATTCATGCTCGAGCAGGATGCTTTCGAGCTCGAACGGGCTGATCCGGTAATCCGACGATTTGAACACGTCGTCGGAGCGGCCGACGAAAGTGAGGTACCCCTCGTCGTCCGCGAACACCACGTCGCCGCTGCGATAGAGCTCGCCGTCGGCACCGCTCAGTTTGCCGTCGTCGCCCTGATAGCCCTGCATCAGGCCGGCGGGCCTCTCCGCGCCGAGCACGAGCGTCACCTCGCCCTCGTTCGCCAGCTGCCCATCGATATCGGTGATCTGAACGCGATAGCCGGGCAGCGGGCGGCCCATCGATCCGACTTTTACCTTCTGCCCCGGCGAATTGCCCGCCAGTGCGGTGGTTTCGGTCTGGCCATATCCGTCGCGGATGGTCAGGCCCCAGGCGGCGCGCACCTGATCTATCACTTCGGGATTGAGCGGTTCGCCGGCGCCGCAGACTTCGCGCAACGACACCTTGAAGGTGGCGAGCTTCTCCTGGATGAACAGCCGCCACACCGTCGGCGGCGCGCAAAGGGTCGTCACGCCGCAGCGCCCGATGGTCGCCAAGAGTCCCTTGGCGTCGAACCGCGGCTGATTGACCACGAACACGGTGGCGCCGGCATTCCAGGGCGCGAAGAAGCAGCTCCAGGCATGCTTGGCCCAGCCCGGCGAGGAGATGTTGAGATGGACGTCGCCGGGCTGCAGCCCGAGCCAGTACATGGTCGAGAGCCCGCCGACGGGATAGCTACGCTGGCTGTGCCGCACCAGTTTCGGTTTTGCGGTGGTGCCGGAGGTGAAATACAGCAGCATCGGGTCCTCGGCCTTTGTCGGCCCATCCGGGGCAAACGCTTCCGGAAACTCCGCGGCCTGTTCGTAGGCCAGCCAACCCTCCTGCTTCGACGAGGCTTTGACGACGATGCGAATGAGATCGTTGCCGCCGAGGCCGGAAAACTTCCCGACCTGATCCTGCGTCGCCACCACGATTTTGGCGCGGCCGCGGTCGAGCCGGTCGCGCAGTTCGTCCGGCGTCAGCAAGGTGGTGGCGGGGATCACCACGACGCCGAGCTTCATCGCCGCCAGCATGGTCTCCCATAGCGGAACGACATTGCCGAGCAGCAGCAGCAGGTGATCGCCGCGCTGCAAGCCCTGCGCGCGCAGGAAATTTGCCACCTGATTGGAACGGCGCGACAGCGCCTCGAAGGAGAGTTTGGTCTCACGATTGCTGCCGGCATCGACGATCCACAGCGCCGGACGGTCCTTGCTGTCGGCATTGCGCGCCAGTTCCGCGTCGAACCAGTCCAGCGCCCAGTTGAACGGCGCCGGATCCGGCCAGCGGAACTCCGCGACCGCCGTGTCGTAGTCGGTGCGGTGCTTGAGCAGAAAGGAGCGCGCTTCCTGGAAGGTCGTCATGTCTATGGCCTATGGGACAAGCCCGTTACATTGTCGTCATTGCGATGAGCCAACGGGTCGCGCGAACGCGCGCCCGATGCTGCGGTAAGCCGGATTGCTTCGCTTCGCTCGCAATGACGGTGTCAATCATTTCCCTGCCAGGCTCCGCACGTGCTGGATGATCCCGGAAAAATCGACCCCGCCGTGTCCCGCCGCGTCGAATGCCTTGTAGATTTCCTGCGCATGTTTGCCAAGCGGCGTCGCAGCACCCGTCGCCTTGGCGGCGTCCTGCGCCAGTGTGAGGTCCTTCACCATCAGCACCGAGGCGAAACCCGGTTTATAATCATTGTTCGCGGGCGAGGTCGGCACCGGACCCGGCACCGGGCAATAGGATGTCAACGCCCAGCATTGTCCCGAAGAGGTCGAGGCGACGTCGAACAGCGCCTGATGCGACAGCCCGAGCTTTTCGGCGAGCGCGAAGGCTTCCCCGACCGCGATCATGGAAATGCCGAGGATCATGTTGTTGCAGATTTTCGCCGCCTGCCCCGCGCCAGCGCCGCCGCAATGCACGATCTTCTTGCCCATGTTTTCCAGCACCGGCTTGCCCGCTGCAAAAGCCTTGTCGTCGCCGCCGCACATGAAGGTCAGCGTCGCGCCCTTGGCGCCGCCGGTGCCGCCGGACACCGGCGCGTCGACCGAGGCGATGCCGTACTTGGCTGCCAGCGCATGCGCCTGCTTGGCGCTCTCGACGTCGATGGTGGAGCAATCGATAACCAGCGATCCCCTGGTCATCGACGGAATGACTTCGTTCCAGACCGACAGCACATGCTTGCCCGCGGGCAGCATCGTAATCACGACGTCGGCCCCCTTCACCGCGGCCACGGAGCTGTCGGCGATCTCAGCCCCATCGGCCCTGGCCTGGGTGCGCGACGCCTCCACCAGATCGAACGCGGTCACCCTGTGGCCGCCCTTGACCAGATTGGCCGCCATCGGCCCGCCCATATTGCCAAGACCGATAAATGCGATGTTTGCCATGTTGAATTCCCTCCGCCTGGAGCGTTTCTGTTTCAGTCAATTGAACTTCAGTTCGTCGGCGCCGATTTCGGCGAAATAAGGCGCCACCATCTCGGGCGTGACGTCCTCGATTCGAGCGGGCGACCATTTGGGGTTACGGTCCTTATCGATGACGGCGGCACGCACGCCCTCGCGAAAATCGTCGCTGGCGAAAACCTCCAGCGCGGCGCGATATTCCCGCACCAGGCATTGCTCCAGCGCGAAAGATGTTCGCGCCAGCCGCAGCAGCTTTAACGCAACCACCATGCCGCGCGGCGACTTCTCGTTCAATGTCTTCAGCGTCGATTGCGCCAGTTCCGAACCGTCTTGCTGCAGCGCTGCGATGACATCCTGCATCCGATCATGGCCGAACCAGCGATCGATTTGCGGCTCGATCGCCGCGACCGGTCCCGATGTCTCGCCGGTCGAAAATCCGTCGATCAGGCTTTTGACTTCCGCCGACGTCACACCAGGTCGCAGCCTGGTGATCGCCTCGCGCAGGGCGGCAAGCTTGCCTGACGGCACCACCGCGTCAGCAAAACCGGCGTAGACCGCGTCAGGACCGTTCATGGTCTGGCCGGTCAATCCGAAATAGGTGCCGACCTCTCCCGGCGAGTGCGCCAGCAGCCAGGTGCCGCCGACATCCGGAAAGAAGCCGAGCCCGACTTCCGGCATCGCGAGTTTGGTGCGCTCGGTGACGACGCGATGGCTGCTGTGCGCGGAAAGCCCGACGCCGCCGCCCATCACGATGCCATCCATGAAGGACACATAGGGTTTCGGGAATTTGGCGATACGCGCGTTGAGAATGTACTCCTCGCGCCACAGGATCTTGCCGAGATCGCCCCTGACCTGGGCACTCTCGTACAGCGCCCTTATATCGCCGCCGGCGCAAAGGCCGCGCTCGCCGGCACCTTCCAGCAGGATCACCCCGACCGCGGGGTCCGCCTCGAATGCGTCGAGCGCCTTGTCGACGTCGCGAAACATCTCCAGCGTCACGGCATTGATTGCTTTGGGCCGGTTGAGCCGGATGATTCCGGCGGAACCCTCGCGCCGTGCGATCAGGTCGGGTTCGGAGCCCGCAACGGCAGCGGCCGCCGTCATCGCGCGCCCTCGATCAATTTACGCGATACGATCAGCCGCATGATTTCGTTGGTGCCTTCCAGAATTTGATGCACGCGCAGGTCGCGCACGATTTTTTCGATGCCGTATTCGCTGAGATAGCCGTAGCCGCCATGCAGCTGCAGCGCCTGGTTGGCGACCTCGAAGCCGACGTCGGTGCCGAAGCGTTTGGCCATCGCGCACAGCATGGTGGCGTCGGCGTCCTTGCGGTCGAGCGCGGCCGCTGCCCGCCACACGAAAGTCCGCGCCGCCTCCAGTTCGGTCGCCATGTCGGCGAGGCGAAACTGCAACGCCTGGAATTCATCGAGGCGCTTTCCGAACGCCTTACGCTCTTTCATATAGGCCAGCGACTTATCCAGCGCGCATTGCGCGCCGCCGAGCGAACAAGCCGCGATGTTGATGCGGCCGCCGTCGAGCCCGGCCATCGCGATCTTGAATCCGATGCCCTCGTCGCCGAGCCGGTTGGCGACGGGTACGCGGGCATTCTCGAAAATCACCGCGCGGGTCGGCTGCGCGTTCCAGCCCATCTTGCGCTCATTGGCGCCGAACGACAGGCCGGGCGTATCGCCCTCGATCACCAGCGTCGAGATGCCGCCGGGCCCATCGCTGCCGGTCCGCACCATCACGACGTAGAGGTCGCCCTTGCCGGCGCCGGAGATGAACTGCTTCTGGCCGTCGAGCACATAATGGTCGCCGTCGCGCACCGCACGGGTGCGCAGCGCCGCCGCGTCAGAGCCGGAGCCCGGCTCGGTCAGGCAATAGCTCGCCAGCAGCTCCATGGTGCACAGTTTCGGCAGCCACTTCTGGCGCTGGGTGTCATTGCCATAGGCATCGATCATCCAGGACGCCATGTTGTGGATCGAAATGAACGCCGACACCGTCGGACAGCCCTGCGCCAAAGCCTCGAAGATCAACGCCGCATCGAACCGCGTCATCGCAGAGCCGCCGACATCGTCGCGGATGTAGACGCCGCCGATGCCGAGGCTGGCGGCCTCGCGCATCACGTCAACCGGAAAATGCTTCTCCTCGTCCCAGCGAACCGCATGCGGCGCGATCTTTTCCGCGGCGAATTCCCGCGCCATATCGCGAACCGCAACCTGGTCCTCGTTGAGGGCGAATTGCATTGGCTATCTATTCCGCATGATCTGTTTCGGAAAACCGGTTCCCACTTTTCCGGATCATGCGCACTAGCTCATCGTCGGAATCGAGAACTCCGCGCCTTCCTTGACGCCGGAGGGCCAGCGCGCCGTCACCGTCTTGGTCTTGGTGTAGAAGCGGATCGAGTCCGGGCCGTGCTGGTTGAGGTCGCCGAAGCCGGACTTCTTCCAGCCGCCGAAGGTGTAATAGGCGATCGGCACCGGGATCGGCACGTTGATGCCGACCATGCCGACATTGACCTTGGCGGCAAAATCGCGCGCGGCGTCGCCGTCGCGGGTGAAGATCGCGACGCCGTTGCCGTAGTCGTGGTCCGACGGCAGCGCCAGCGCCTCGTTATAGTCATGCGCGCGCACCACCGAGAGCACGGGACCAAAGATCTCTTCCTTGTAGATGCGCATGTCCTTGGTGACGTTGTCGAACAGGCAACCGCCCATGTAGAAGCCGTTTTCATAGCCCTGCATCTTGAAGCCGCGGCCCTCGACCGCGAGCGTGGCGCCTTCCTTGATGCCGATCTCGACGTAGTTCTTGACCCGATCGAGCGCTTCCCTGGTGACCAGCGGACCAAAATCCGCCGCG
>JAYSPJ010000559.1:0-2286 GCA_043722155.1 Bradyrhizobium sp. | reverse complement strand
CTGGCCAGCAGGATGAGATGGCGGCCGGACGGCCCACAAATGCCGGCCAGCCAGTTCTTGACGGTTCGTTCGCTTGCGCCGGTCCAGCGCATCACCGCCTTTACGGCGATATGAGGCGCGCCTAATTCTTCGCGTAGCGCGGAGCTGATGGACTGTGCGAATTCCTCAGATGAAATCCGCTTTATGGATTTCGGAAACTCTTTGCCCTTTTTAGGAAACATGTTGCTGCGCCTTTCAGGGCCGATGGGGCATTTGCCGCTATCGTCGATCAGGAGCTGTTCGCACGAGCAAGGTCCATCATCGAAGCAAGGTCGATCCGCCTGACCGACGAGGAGGTTCTCGAAAAGCTGAGTGAGATACTCGGCCTCAATGGCACTCTGTCGGGCTTGATAATCGACGAGGCAGAAAACTGCCCGTCAAGCAGTGCCTTCCAGTCGCGCTTTGGCAGCCTGCTCCGCCCATACGCCTTGGTCGGCTTCACGCCAGAACGACTATCGCTATATCGAGATTAACCGCTCGCTCCGCCGATTGCACCCGGTCGTTATCCAGGATGTCATCGACGGTGTGGTGGCCTCGGGTGGCAGCGTTATTCAAAATCCGCTGACCGACCTGCTGTCGATCAATGGCGAGATCACCGTGGCGATCGTCATTGCCCGGTGCAAGCTGACATCCGCGGGGTCCGCGCGCTGGAAAATCCGGCTCGACACACCCCATAAACCCGACCTGACCATCGCCATCCGCATGGACAGTGACAACGAGCACCCGCATGATTACTATCTGACGCCGCAGCTCGATATGCGTGACGCCGTGCTCCGCATGGCTCAGCATAACGGGCTATCGCTTGACGCCTATCGCTTCGATTCGCTAGACTCGTTCTACGAGCTGACGGCGCGCTCACCTTGGTTGCTTGCGGCATGACCGCCGCCGTCCCATCCCAGCGTATCGAAATGATCCCAATCGACCGGATCACGGTCGTCAATCCGCGCATCCGCAGCAAGCGCGTCTTCAAAGGCATTGTCGAGAACGTTGCCGAAGTCGGCCTGAAACGGCCGATCACCGTGACCCGTTGCAGCGAATCCGGCGGTCCCTTCTACGATCTGGTTTGCGGACAGGGCCGTTTGGAAGCACTTCGCGAGCTTGGCCAAACCGAAGTCCCCGCGCTTGTGGTGGTCGCCGATCCCGACGACTGCCTGATCGCCAGCCTCGTCGAGAATTGCGCCCGCCGCCAGCATCACGCGATCGACCTGTTGCAAGACATCGACGGAATGCGAACGCGCGGTTAAGCGATCCGCCGGGCATCGGCGATCGATCCGATCGGGCGGTTCTCGCGCAAGGTCCGCCACGGCGAAAAGGCGAGGGCTTCGCCATATGCGGCCTGGCCGTCCTGGTTGATGTCCTGCGCCGCGATTTCGAGCCGGGCGACGGTGCGGAACGGCGATGCCGTCTCGTCCCAACGCTCGGTCGCGCGGTCGATCGGGGTCACGCTGTCATCGACAAACAACTGCGCTTCGAGCAGGAACGTGACGGGGTCGGCGGCGAGCCGTTTTGCCAAATCCTCCGCGAGGCAGTTGGGCGATGTGCCCGGCGTATCGGGTTCAATCGGCGTTTCGGGCACCAGCCGGTATTTCACGACCGCCTGGCCGATTGCATAGGGCAGAGTGCTCGAATAGCGCGCCGCCAGCAGGCTGAGCTCCAGATGCGCCATCTGGTCGAGGATCTGGTTCGAGCGCAGATGTCCGTCGCTGAACGCTTTCGATTCGGCGTTGGACGAGATCGCTGCCATGTCGCGTGCATTGTCTACGAAGAACACTTCAGAATTCTGGAAGGGGCTGACATAGATAGCAGATAAAGGCTATGGATGTCATATGGTTATGGATAGGCGCAAGAGCCGCCTTCGGCGGGGTGTTCAAGAAGAACTGATCAAGTATTTCTGCGGTGGTGTGACGGCGCGTGCGGCTGCTGAGATTTCGGGTGTGAACCAAAACACCGCGATCCTGTTTTACCACAAGCTGCGCGAGGTCATCTTCGCTGCCCTGGAAGCCGAAGCTCCCGAGCTGCTGGCGGGCGAGATTGAAGTCGATGAGAGCTACTTCGGCGGACATCGCAACGGCAAGCGTGGACGCGGTGCGGCGGGCAAGGTGCCGGTGTTCGGGCTGTTGAAGCGGCAGGGCAAGGTCTATGTCGCAATCATCGCAGATGCCGGTTCGGACACGCTTATTCCGATCATTCGCGAGAAGATCAGGCCTGATAGCGAGGTCTATTCCGATGCCTTCAAGAGCTACGATG
>JAYSPJ010000558.1:0-13806 GCA_043722155.1 Bradyrhizobium sp. | reverse complement strand
ATAATCTGGTCCACGGACGGCTCCCTTGTCTGAGATTTGCAACAACCTCATTCTGGCACAACTGATGCCGTAGGGGGCCGTCCACACCATCACGCCGTGACCTGGCGTTAAGGCACCGTGGGAGAAGCCTTCTGTCACAATTGACACCTGGGATTATGGGTCCCTGCGTTCGCAGGGACGACAGAGAGAGCTTTAATCCATGAAAAAACCGCGATCCCGCGTGACGACCGATGGCCTCGATCGTGCGCCCCACCGCGCCTTCATGCGCGCGATGGGGCTCGACGACGAAGCACTGGCGAAGCCGATGATCGGGGTGGTCAGCATGAAGGGCGAGCAGACGCCCTGCAACATGACCCACGATTTCCAGGTCGATGCCGCCAAGGCCGGGATCGCGGAGGCCGGCGGCACGCCGCGTGAATTCACCACCATTTCGGTTTCCGACGGCATCAGCATGAACCATGAGGGGATGAAGTTCTCGCTGGTCTCGCGCGAGCTGATCGCCGATTCGATCGAAGCGGTGGTGCATGGTCTCGCCTACGACGCCCTGATCGGTTTCGGCGGCTGCGACAAGACGCTGCCCGGCGTGATGATGGGCATGATCCGCTGCAACGTGCCGTCGATCTTCATCTATGGCGGCAGCGCGCTGCCCGGGAGGTTCGAGGGCAAAACCCTCACGGTGCTGGATTCCTACGAGGCGGTCGGCGGCTTCATGACCGGCGAGATCGACGCGGCGACGCTGGAAGGCATCGAGCGCAGCTGCCTGCCGACCATCGGCGCCTGCGCCGGGCAATTCACCGCCAACACCATGGCGATGGTGTCGGAGGCGATGGGGCTGACCATGCCCAATGTCTCGATGGTGCCGGGCGTCTATGCCGAGCGCGCGCAGATCGCGCGCCAGGCCGGCCGGCTGGTGATGCGGATGCTCAAGCGCGGCGGACCGTTGCCGCGCGAGATCGTGACGCGAAAGGCGCTGGAGAACGGCGCCGCCATCGTCGCCGCCACCGGCGGGTCGACCAATGCTGCGCTGCATCTGCCGGCGCTTGCCAACGAAGCCGGCATTGCCTTCTCGCTCGACGATGTCGGCGAGGTGTTTGCGCGGACGCCGCTGATCGGCAACCTGCGTCCGGGCGGCAAATACACCGCCAAGGACGTCTACGACATCGGCGGCACCGCCGTCGTGATCCGCGCGCTGGTCGAAAGCGGCCACATCGACGGTTCCTGTCTGACCATCACAGGCCGAACGGTCGCCGAAGAATATGGTGACGCCAATGCGCCCGACGGCGAAATCATTTTCAGCACCGGCAAGCCGATCATGCCCGACGGCGGTGTCGCGGTGCTCAAGGGCAATCTTTGTCCCGACGGCGCCGTCATCAAGGTGGCCGGTTTGAAAAATCTGGTATTCGAAGGCACCGCACGGGTGTTCGAGGATGAGGAGCACTGTGTCGATGCCGTCAGAAATCGCGGCTACGCCGCCGGAGACGTTCTCGTCATCCGCAACGAAGGCCCGGTCGGCGGTCCCGGCATGCGCGAGATGCTCGGCGTCACCGCGCTGATCTACGGGCAGGGCATGGGCGAGAAGGTCGCCCTCATCACCGACGGCCGGTTTTCCGGCGCGACGCGCGGCATGTGCATCGGTTATGTCTCGCCGGAAGCCTTCATCGGCGGCCCGCTGGCGCTGGTGCGCGAAGGCGACCGCATCCGGATCGACGCCGGTGCGCGCCGCATGGACCTCATGATCGAGGACAACGAATTCGCAGCGCGGCGGCAGGCGTGGAAGCAGCGAGCCCCGCGACACCGCGCCGGCACGCTCGCCAAATACGCGCGCCTGGTCGGCCAGGCGCCCGGCGGCGCCGTCACCCATGACGGGGCCGCGGAGTGGCCGTGGTTCGACTAGGCCGAGCTGCTGGTATCCGGCATGGCGATGCCCTATACGACCGGCATCGGGGAACACCATCCATGGCGCTGTTTGCGAAAATATTCACGACGAAGACGCTGCTGCAGATCGCCGTCGTCCTGGCGGCCGCCGTCGTGATGAAGGCGCTGAGCGCCCATTTCGGTTTCAGCTGGGCGGCCGCGCTCGCTCAGGGATGATCCAGGGCGGGGGCCCACTAGCGCGCAGCCAAATTCGGATTGATGCGAGTTTGACGAACACCGGATAGTTGGCTGCGAGTTTGGCATATCGGTCGCGCCGTGCCGGCATTTTCGGAATTGTACCCTAACCGGACATGCTGCGGACATGCCAAAGTCAACCAAAATGACCCCGAGCGGACGCTCCCCAGCTCTGGGATCCCAATTGGCTGCGTCGCAGCCGATGGAACAAATCGACCCCGCGGGACTTTGTGAGTCACGACATCCCAATCTGATGTCTTCAGGAGATTTGTCATGTCACTATCCCATGTTGCTTCGGCGCGTTTGCTCGCCGTATCTGCGTTCGCGACCTTGAGCCTCGCGACCGTTGCGGAGGCACAGATGTCCGGTCAGGGGCCGGGTCAGGGCGGCATGATGGGTGGCGGCTGGGGATGGGGGATGGGCTACGGAATGGGCGGGTTCGGCGGGATCGGCGTGCTCGTGCTGGCTCTGGTCGTCCTTGGTATCGGTGTCATGGCGTTCCGTCGCCGCAGTCCGTAAGCCGCAATCAGAACAACACACCATTCAATTGGCAAATACGCCCATTCTTTCCAATGGAGTCCATAATGAAATACGCAATCATTCTCGCAGCGGTCATGGCGACCAGTGCTTTCGCAGTCAGCCCTGCATCCTCCAGGGCAATGTCATGCTCTGGTGCTCACCTTTCGAAAATGACGACGATGGTCGGCGTTATGCCTGACGGTCCGCATAAGTCGGAGATGTACAAGCATTTACAGATGGTGAACACCGCTATGGCCCAAGACGGCATGCGCGGATGCGAAAGGACAATGATGGATATGCATCGGCATCACAAGCATCATATGGGTCATATGAAGCACGGGAAGATGATGTGATTCGATTTTGGCTGGCATTCGATAATTTGAGGGCTCGCTTGCGATGAGAGTGCGCCTACTTGGCCCTATAGTTTACGAGAGCGGGTTATCCTTCTTCTGCCACTCTTCAAAAATCATGATTACGGCAATCACGTTGACGAAGCCGATGTCGTGAAGTTCTCAGTTGCCAGCGTCGCTCGGCTACCGGTTTGGCATTGCACGTAGATTTTTCGATTCATATCGACGTGCGTCGGATATCCGATCTGCTTCCAATGGGCACTGGCAGCGTTGGCGTTTTTCGGACCTTGTGCGATGTCCGACTTGAGTTCGTAATGCGCACCAAAGCGGACATCCGCCAACGGCCAGCGCCTGTGGGTTTGTGAGTTCACGCCCTGGGCTGACTGTCTCCGGCCTGCCGCTGCCTGAGCCGCAAAACAGCATCGCCAAGCCCCGCCGGTTTCCGCTATGGTCGGGCCGGTTACGCACGGAATGAAGCCGGGAAGCAAAGCGGGAATGAAGGTAGTGCCATCGCGGCCGGAGGTTCGGACCGATCCAGCGCCGCTGCGCGGGCCGGCGTCCGCCATGATCGAGATCGATCATGTCTCGCAGACTTTTCGCACTTCCGGCCGTCAGGCCCATCTGGCGTTGTCGGATATCTCGCTGACAATCGAGGATGGCGCCTTCGTCTCGATTCTCGGCCCCTCCGGCTGCGGCAAATCGACGTTGCTCTGCGGGCCGGCCGATCACACCGCATTCGACGACATCGGGATGCTCCAGCAGCACGCGTTCAACCTCCGCCGGATAGACGTTCTCGCCGCCGGAAATGATCAGGCGTCGGCGACCTCGCCAAGATGCTGGTGATCTTTCTCGGCGTCAGCCTTCCCGTCATCTATCACAGTTTTTTGCTATTTTAGGGCTCCAGGACTGCTGATTCGGCGAAGTTCAATCTCGCGGCCGAAGCAGCAGGCAGATGGGCAGGGGTGACCTGGCGCAGCAACAAAACTGTGCAGATCGCGAAATACGCGGTTTTTACGTTAGATTCCCAATACTGTCTGCGATGCGAATCAACTTACAGGAGTCCAAATGGCAGTACAGATGACAAAGTCGCAGCTGATCGAGAAGATCTCTGCCGAGAACGAAATCGCGAAGAAGGACGTGAAGGGCGTGCTCGAGACGTTGGCGACCATCGGTTACAAGGAGCTCAAGAAAGCCGGTGTGTTCCTCGTTCCCGGATTCGCCAAGTTCGTCGTGATCAAGAAGCCCGCCACCAAGGCGCGCAAAGGTACCAACCCCTTCACCGGCGAGCCCATGATGTTCAAGGCCAAGCCGGCCCGAAAGATTGTCAGAGCACGCCCGGTCAAGGCGGCAAAAGACGCGGTGTAAAACTTCAAAAGGTCCCATTCGGGACCTTTTGCATTTCGCGGATATCCGAACTCAGCCGGCAGCATTCAGGCTGCCGGTCGGAAGTGTCCGGGTGGGTGCCTGGTATCGCGCCGGCACGCCGGTGAGGCGGAGAGTTCACCGTTTCGACGCCGCGGCCCGGCCTAGGCGAGTGCGAGTTCTTGATACCGCTGCGCTGTTACCTCGTCGCATCTGGCGCGGTAGGCGGGAGCACTGCCGCTATAGCGCGCGACGATTCGGGTCTGCTTGCCTTCCACGTTGCTGTTGATCCCGGTCATCCAGGAATTGACCTCGTTGGAAAGCAGGCCGACCCCGAGCGCCTTGACGTGATCGGTCCAGGACGCGACGCCCGACGGCGTGGCCTCGACACGCGTCAGGCCGGCTTGCTTCGCGTGGCATAACAGTCCGGTCACCCAGTCGACATTATATTCGATGCTGCGCGGAATATTGCCGAGCGCCGTGTGCGGCCCAATCAGCATCAGCATGTTGGGAAAGCCGTCGACCATGACGCCTAGAAATGTCTCCGGCCCGTTCTTCCACCTGTCCTTCAGCCGCGCGCCGTCCACCCCGCGAAGATTGATCTTGTCAAAACTGCCGGTGATGGCATCGAAGCCGGTGGCGTAGATGATGATGTCGAATTCGTATTCCTTGTCGCTGGTCTTGATGCCACCAGGCGTGATCCGCTCGATCGGCGTTTCCGTGATGTCGACCAACTCGACATTGTCCCGGTTGTAGACCTCGTAGTAGAAGGTCTCCAGCGGCAGTCGTCTTGTACCAAAGCCATGATTCCTGGGGATCAGCTTTTCCGCGATCTTCGGGTCCTTCACCCGCTGGCGAATCTTCCGCGCCACGAAATCGCTGATGAGCGCGTTCGCCTTCCGGTCAATCAGGATATCGCGGAAATTGCCCTGCCAGATGCCGAAGCCGCGCTCGGCATAGAGTTTCTCGAAGAAGGCCTCGCGTTCCTCGTCGGAAACCTCGAAAGTCCCGCGTGGATCCGGCGTATGGATAAAGCAGGCAAAAGTTTCCTGGCAACGCCTGAACATCTCGGGATAGCCGGCCTTGATCCTGTTCTGCGTCTCGGCGTCGATCTTGCCGTTGTGCAGCGGCGCGCACCAGTTCGGCGTGCGCTGAAATACGGTCAGGTGGCCGACGCTGCCGGCGATGGTCTGGATGGTCTGCACACCGGTGGCGCCGGTCCCGATCACCGCCACCCGCTTGCCCGTGAAGTCGACCGGCTCATGCGGCCATCGGGCAGTGTGGAACGACTGGCCCTTGAACGAGTCCACTCCTTCGATCCGCGGCAGAGTGGGGGCGGAGAGCGGCCCGATCGCGGTGATCAGGAAGCGCGCGCGGAATTGGTTGCCGTCCTGCAGCGTGATGGTCCAGCTGCGGGTGTCCTCGGCCCAGATGGCCGCGGTGACCTGGCTGCGGAACTGAATGTCGCGGCGCAGGTCGAACTTGTCCGCGACATGATTGAGGTAGCGCAGCGTTTCCGGCTGGCCGGCGAAATGCTCCGACCAATTCCATTCCTCCAGCAGCTCCTGCGAAAAGGAGTAGCCGTAGGAGTAGCTTTCGGAATCGAAGCGCGCCCCCGGATAGCGGTTCCAGTACCAGGTGCCGCCGACGCCGGTGCCGGCCTCGAACACCCGCACCCGCATGCCCTGTTCGCGCAACCGGTGCAGCTGGTACATGCCCGACATGCCCGCCCCGATGATGATGGCGTCGAAGTCGGGAGCCGGAGCTGCGTCGGTTGGGACCCTGGCTTGATGCGAGGCGGCCATGTGCTGTTGCTCCTGCAGGCGATGTAAGCAGACTGGTTCGGATCATGCCGGCAAACCACGAAGCAGGCTAATCAGCGCTTCGGGCCCCGTGCAACAGCCATTGCGCCAAGGCGGCTATGCACAAACCTAACCCCGCCGCACGCTCGCACCGCCGTCCACCGGCAGCGTCACACCGGTAATGAAGCTGGCCTCGTCCGAGGCCAGGAACAGGGCTGCGTTGGCAACGTCCCAGCCGGTGCCCATCTTGCCGCGTAACGGTACCTTGGCGTCGCGCTCGGCCTCGACCTCGGCGCGGCTCTTCTTGAACTCCCGGGCGCGGGTGTCGACCGCCATCGGCGTGTTCATCAGACCGGGCAGGATGACGTTGGCGCGGATTCCGTACTGGGCATTCTGGTAGGCGAGCTGTTCGGTGAAGGAGATCATCGCCGATTTGGTCGCCTTGTAGGCGACGTAGGGATAGGTGGTGATGGCGGCCATCGAGGAGATGTTGATGATGGCGCCGCTCATCTGCTGGCGCATGATCGGAATGACGTGCTTGGCTGCGAAGATGCAGCTCTTGAGGTTGATGGCCACGCAGCGGTCGAGCGCCTCCTCGGTGATATCGAGCAGCTCGGCATCGCCGCCCGCGATGCTGACTCCCACATTATTGTGCAGGATGTCGATGCGGCCCCAGCGGGTGTGCGCATCCGCTACCATGGCCCCGAGCTCGGCAGTCCTGGTCACGTCCGCCCTGAAGGCTGCCGCGGTGCCGCCATTGGCGCCGATCATGTCGACCGTCTCCTGGGCCGATTCGAGATTGTGATCCACGCACAGCACGTGAGCGCCTTCGCGCGCGAAGGTGAGCGCAGTGGCGCGGCCGTTGCCGATGCCTTCGCCGGGGCTCTGGCCGGCGCCGACGACGATGGCGACGCGATCTTTCAGGCGCATATCAGTTCACTCCCGGAATCGGGTACTGCTTCAGTACCTCTTTGTAAGTGGGTTCATTGTCGATCTGCATGGTGGCGAGCACGCGGACCACGGCGCAGTAGAAGGCGATGGTGAGCACCAGATCGGTCATATGCTCGTCGCTGAGTTCCTTCTTGATCTCGGCGAAGGTGGCGTCGGACATCGCCAGCTCGCGCACCATCTCGCGGGCACCCTTCAGGATCGCCTTGGCCAGCGGCTCGAGTCCGGAGGACTTACCTTCGGTTTCGGCTATCAGGCCGGCGATATCCTCGTCGGTGACGCCGAACTCCTTGCCGATCTTCACGTGATGGGTGAATTCATATTCCGACTTCTCCATCCAACCCACCTGAAGAATCGCAAGTTCGCGCAAGCGCGGGTCGAGTTTGCTCTTGAAACGGATATAGCCGCCGATTCCGTGGAAGGCGCGCGCCATGTCGGGTGAATTGACCAGCAGCTTGTGCAGGTTGGTGTTGCGCTTGAGCATATCGCGATACTCGGGGGCAACCTGGTCGGCCTCGAGATAGGGCAGGCGAGCCATCTTGTTATTCCTTGTTTATGGCGTGACCGGCGATCCCGTTTATCGCAGTCCGGGCCGCGGTATTCGATCCGCGACCGACATCGCCTTCGACCACGGAGCGAGAAATGGGAACTTGCTCTGCTTCCTGCCGTGACACAATCGGGATTCGAGAGCGGAGCTGGAAGAGCCCGCGTCAATTCCGTAACACGGAACAAAATTCCGCTTGCATCGCAAACCAACCAAGGTTTCATGTCCGGCAACAACAAGCTGAACTGGACGCCATGCGCGCTGGTCATCTGGGCAATGAGGAAGCGTGATGGGGGCGTTGTCGCACCTGCGAATTGTCGAGATCGGAAGCGCCGCGGCCGCGAGCTATTGCGCGCGGCTGTTTGCTGACTTCGGTGCGACCGTCCAGAAGATCGAACCGCCGCAGGGCGACCCGCTTCGCCGCGCCGCGCCATTGACGCCGCAAGGCCAAAGCGCGTGGTTCGCGTTCCTGAATTTCAACAAGGCCAGCGTCGCGCTCGATCCGGATGCTGCTGCTGCCTCGGCGTGCCTGACCGAGCTGATCGGCAACTGCGATGTCCTGATCGACGGCCGCGACGTCGACGCGGCCGACTGTCCGGCATTCGATCTTGCCGCGCTCCGGCAGCGAAATCCCGGCCTCATTCATCTCGATGTCAGCTGGTTCGGCCCCGACGGTCCGTATGCGAAGTTCGAGGCTACGGACTCCACGGTCCGGGCACTGACGGGGTTGATAAAACTGGTCGGTCCGATCGAGGGACCGCCGATGCATGCGCCCGACTTCCAGACCGGGATCTTCGCCGGTCTCTGGGGGTTTATAGCCGCGGCTTCGTCGGTGCTGGGCCGCATGCAGGACGGGCACGGCCGCAGCAGTTCGCTCAGCATCTTCGAGTCGAGCATCGCGGCCACCGAATACATCATGTTCGAATCGTTTGCGCGCGGCGACATCATGCGCCGGATCGGCGTCAACCGCTTCTGGCCGACCTTTCCCGTCGGCATCTATGAAACCAGGCAAGGCTGGCTCGGTGTTACCACGGTGACCCCTGCGCAATGGCGGGCCTTCTGCGAGATGCTGGGACTCTCCGACCTGCGCGACGACGCCACGCTGTTCATGGGCGTCGATCGGCTGCAGCGCATGGAAGAAATCGAAAGCCAGTTCATTCCGAAGCTAAAGCAGCGCACCGCGCAAGAATGGTTCGCCGAGGGGCTGAAACGAAAAATTCCGATCGTGCCGGTGCCTGCTATCGGCGACCTCATAGGCGACGCCGAGAAGAGGTCGCGCGGGGCGATCGTCCCGATCGCGATCGGCGGCGAGACCGGGTTTACCGCGGGTTCCATGCAACGGCTGACCGGTACGCCGCCGAGGCGCGGTGGAGCCGTTCCGGGGATCGGCGAGGCGCAGCCCGTCATGGCCGGCTCCGGCAACGCGGCCGCAGACGTGCCTGTACCCAAGGCCGGTGTTGCAAAACGCCTGCCTCTCGAGGGCGTGCGGGTGATCGATTTCTCGATGGGCTGGGCCGGTCCGATCTGCACGCGCACGCTGGCCGATCTCGGCGCCGACGTGATCAAGATCGAGGCGATCCAATATCCGGACTGGTGGCGCGGCGTTGACCGGCGTCCGGCCTACGTTCTCGAGCAAATGTACGAGAAGTCGGTGCGCTACTGTATCATGAACCGCAACAAGCGCGGCATCACACTCGACCTGACCCGGCCACAGGGCCTGCAGCTTGCCAAGCGACTGCTCGCCGACGCCGATCTCGTCGTCGACAACTATTCCGTCGAGGTGCTGCCGAAACTCGGGCTCGGCTACGAGGTGCTCAGCCAACTCAACCCAAAGCTCGTGATGATGTCGATGTCGGCGTTCGGCGCCGGGAGCATCCATCGCGACTGCCGCGCCTACGGCTCGACGCTCGAGCAGGGCTCGGGCCTGCCGAGTGTCGTCGGGGACGCCAATGGGCCGCCGGTCATGAGCCACACCGCGTTCGGCGACGCCGTCGGTGGACTGAATGGTTGCGCCGCGGTCCTGATCGCCCTGATCCATGCCAGGCTGACCGGCAACGGCCAATTCATCGATCTGGCGCAGATCGAATGCATGATGCCGTTCGCCGCGCCCTGGATAACTGCGCATTCGATCGATGGCAGCGAGCCCGCGAGATACGGCAATCGTCATCCGGACTTCGTGCCGCACGGCTGTTTCCCCTGCGCCGGCAGCGACAACTGGATCGTGGTCGCCGTTGCCAGCGATGCGATGTGGCCAAAGCTGTGCAAACTGCTGGGCCGGTCCGACTGGGCCGCGGATGAAGCGCTGAAGAGCGCCCCGGCGCGGCGCCAGATCGAGGACGAAATAGAAGCGGCCATCACCGGCTGGACCTCGACGCGAGCGCCCGACGATGCGATGAGCGCGTTGCAGGCGGCCGGCGTCGCATCGGGCGTGGCGCGGCTGCCCATCGAGTTGCTGGAAGACCCGCAATTGCATGCGCGCGGATTTATTCAGGAGATCGACCGGGCCTTCATCGGCAGGCACCCGCAGCCATCGATGCCGTTCCGGGAAACCGGCAGGCCGTTTGAGATTCGCTTCGCGCCGCCGACGCTCGGCGAGCACAATCGTGAAATACTCGCGGGCACGCTTGGATTGTCCGACGCCGAGATCGACCAACTGGCGCGTGACGGTATTATCGGCACCGAGATGTTGATGGAGGATCAGCTCGTGAAAGAGAAAAAACGGGCGGCGGGCTGATGGAAACGGCCCGTCCGCCAGAGCGCAGATCGGGAGCGACCGCGACGGGGAGCCCGCAGGCGCTGATGTCGGTACGCGGCCTTGGCATTCGCTTCAGGACCGTACAGGGAGTCTGGCAGGCGACGCGCAAGATCGACTTCGACATCGCGCCGGGCGAACGCGTCGGGATCGTCGGTGAAAGCGGTTGCGGCAAGACCATCACCGGCCTTTCGATCCTGCGCCTCTTGCCTAACAATCTCTCCCGCCTGGATGGCTCGATCATGTTCGATGACATCGATCTGGCTTCGTGCAGCATCAGGACAATGCGTAAGATACGCGGACGGCGGATCGCGATGATCTTCCAGGAGCCGATGAGCGCGCTCGATCCGGTGTTCACCGTCGGACACCAGATCGCCGAAACGCTGCGTGTCCACACCGATGTCAGCAAGGAGGAGGCGCGGGCGCATACCATCGATATGCTTCGCCGTGTCGGCATTGCCGTGCCTGAGCGACGGATTGACGAGTATCCGCATCAGCTCTCCGGTGGAATGCGCCAGCGCGTCATGATCGCCGCGGCGCTGATCTGCGGGCCGCAGCTCTTGATCGCCGACGAGCCGACCACGGCGCTCGACGTCACCGTCCAGGCCCAAATCCTCGAGCTGCTGCGGGACCTGAGCGAAACATCGAAGACGGCGCTGATGCTGATCACCCATGATCTCGGCGTGGTCGCCGAAACCTGTACGCGGATGATCACCATGTATGCGGGCGAAGTCATCGAGGACGCCGCGGTCGACGCCGCGCTGATCCGGCCGCTGCATCCCTATACGTCCGGCCTGTTGCGCTCGCTGCCGCATTTGAGCCCGCGCCTCGGCAGGCTGCCCTCGATCCCGGGCCGCGTTCCCTCCATCGCCGAGATGCCCGACGGATGCCGCTTCAAGGCGCGCTGCCCGCATGCGACCGCTGGCTGCGAAGCCGAGCAGGAAATGCTGGACGCAGGCGAGGGCCGCAAGGTCCGTTGCTGGCGCTTCAGGGAGCTCGAACTGCCCGGCGCCTTGCAGCACGCGGCCTCGGCGCCGATCGCGGGAAGGGTTGTCAGGCAATGATGCCCCTGGCCGGCGATAGCAAGGCGGATCTCATCGTCTCGGTGCGAGACCTGGAGGTGGGCTTTCAGACGATGGATCGCCGCGTAACGGTCAAGGCGGTGGACGGCGTCTCCTTCGACGTGCGTCGTGGCGAGACGTTCGGGATCATCGGCGAATCCGGATCTGGCAAGACCACCATCGGCCGCGCCCTGGTGTTTCTTCTGAAGCCGACCGCGGGCGCCATTCTGCATAATGGCGTCGATCCGCAGGCGCTGCCGCGGAAAGAATTCCAAAGTCACCGCCGCGACTACCAGATCATCTTTCAGGATCCCAATGCGGCGTTGAATCCACGCATGACGATTATCTCGTCCGTGCTCGAGCCGCTCGGGCTCGCGCGTGCGGGAACCATGGCCGAGCGCCTGGCGCGGGCGCAGGAGGCGATGGAGCGCGTCGGCTTGCCCCAGGAGCTTGGCGAACGGTATCCGCACCAGCTTTCCGGCGGGCAAAAGCAGCGCGTGATCATCGCGCGCGCGCTCACGCTTCGACCAAAGCTGATCGTTTGCGACGAGGTCGTCGCAGCGCTCGACATGTCGATCCGCGGCGATGTGCTCAACCTGTTTGCCGAATTGCAGCGCGATC
Source organism: Bradyrhizobium sp. (assembly GCA_043722155.1). Lineage (GTDB taxonomy): Bacteria > Pseudomonadota > Alphaproteobacteria > Rhizobiales > Xanthobacteraceae > Bradyrhizobium. The sequence continues at coordinate 1,738 of JAYSPJ010000558.1, read as the reverse complement.
TCGAGTTGACCTACGTCTTCATCACGCACGACCTGTCGGTGGTTTCCCACATCAGCGACCGCATCGCGGTGATGTATCTCGGCCGTTTCGTCGAACTTGGCCCGACCGAGAGGGTTTCCGGACGGCCGCTGCATCCTTATACCCAGGCGCTGCTGTCGGCGGAGCCGCTGCCGCTGCCCTCGACGATGCGCAGCGATCGTCGCATCATTCTACAGGGCGAGATGCCGAGCCCGATCGATCCACCCTCGGGATGCCGTTTCCGCACCCGCTGCCGATATGCGCAGTCTGTCTGCGCGGAACAGGCTCCGGCCTGGCGCGAACTCGAACCCGATCACTGGGTCGCCTGCCATTTCGCCGATCGTCCGAACTTCTCGGCGAGCGAGCAATAATCACGTTCGATGGAGGACAACACCATGACCAGAGAAAAGATGTGGACGACGCGACGCGAGGCGATGGCGCTGCTGTCGGGCGCCGTGGCCGGCGTCGCGCTCGGCGGCGATGCCCGCGCGCAGGGGACACCGAAACGCGGCGGCATCCTGCGCATTTCGGCTCCCACCAACCCCTCGAGTCTCGACCCGGCGACCGGCGGAGCCGGCTCGGATCACGCGTTTCTGTTCACCATGTACGATACGCTGACCGAGTGGGACTTCGAGACCCTGAAGCCGAAACCAGGTCTCGCGGAGAACTGGAGCTTCACCGATCCGACCACCTTCGTCCTCAATATCCGCCAGGGTGTGACCTTTCACGACGGCACGCCACTCGATGCAGAGGCCGTCAAGTTCAACCTGGAGCGTAACAAGACCGATCCGAAATCCAACATCAAGGCCGATCTGGCGACCATGGCGTCCGCGGCCGTCACCGGTCCGATGCAGGTGACCCTGAAGCTCAATTCGCCCGACGCCGCATTGCCCGGCATCCTCAGCGATCGCGCCGGCATGATGGTCTCGCCGACCGCGCTCAAGGCAAGCGCAGCCGGCAACGTCGCGCGCACGCCGGTCGGCGCCGGCGCCTATACTTTTGTCAGCTGGGCGGACGGCGAGCGGATCGTCATCAAGCGCAATCAGAAATACTGGAAAGCAAACCGGCCTTATCCCGATGGTATCGAGTTCGCGATCATTCCGGAGCTGACGACGGGCGTGCGTTCGGTCACGGCCGGGCAGAACGACCTGATCTATCAATTGCCGCCGCGCCAGAAGGTTATCGTGGAGCGCTCGAAGGATCTCAAGGTCTTCAACGGACCGACGCTGTACGTCTTCCAGATCTTCCTGAACTGGGCGAAGCCGCCGTTTGACGACATCAGGGTCCGCAAGGCGTTCAACCTCGCCATCGACCGCGAATCCTTCGTCAAGGCAGCGCTCGCGGGCCTTGCCGAGCCGGCCTACATGAACCTGCCGAAATCGCATTGGGCCTACGACAAATCGGTCGCGGCACTCACGCCCCACGATCCCGACCGCGCGCGCAAGCTGCTGGCCGAGGCGGGCTTCAAGGAGGGAACCACGATCGATCTGATCGGCTATCCGGATCAGGATTCGGTTCAGCGCCAGGAAATCCTGATCGAGCAGTTCCGCAAGGTGGGCATCGGCGTGCGCTTCCTCAACGCGCCGATTGCGGAAGCCTCGGCGGCGTTCTTCGGCGCCGAGAAACGCGGCTCCGGGCTACTCGCCGCCTGGACCGGAAGACCCGATCCAAGCCTGACTTATGCTTTGATGTTCACCAAGGATGCGTATTTCAATGGTGG
>JAYSPJ010000557.1:0-3553 GCA_043722155.1 Bradyrhizobium sp. | reverse complement strand
GTCGTAGGGATATTGCGGCGTGTTCGCACCCGGATAGAAGTCGGTCGAGGTCGACGGGATCGGCCCGGTCCCGAGCTTGGCGAAATCGCCGAGGAAATTGTCGATGAAGAACGGCACGTTGATGGCATGCGCGACGGCGCGGCGAACGCGGATATCCGACAGCTCCTTGCGGCGGAAATTGAACTCGATGGTGTTGGTCCGGGCGTTGCCCTCGTTGCCCTTGGTCGAGACGATGAAGCGCTTGTCCTTGGCCAACCGCGCCATGTCCGAAATGGTCAGGCCCGAGAACGGGCTGTAGTGCAGTTCACCGGCCTCCATCTGCGCCGCCGCCGCCGCGCGATCGGTGATCACGCGCCAGACGATGCGGTCCAGATAGGGTGCATTGGGACGCCAGTAATCCGGATTGCGGTCGGCGATGACGTACTGGCCGCGCTCGTATTTGACGAACTTGAACGGACCGGTGCCGACGGGGGCGAGATTGGTTGGATTCGGCCTGATGTCGCCGGATTCATAGAGATGCCTGGCCGAGATGTAGCCGAGGTCCGGCAACGCCCGCAGCAGCAGGTTGATCGGCATCGGCCGATCGTAACGGAAGATCGCGGTGTGCGGATCGGGGGTGTCGACGGCGTTGAGAAAGAGCTGCAGCGTCGAGCCGTAGTTCAGGATCTTCTTCCACATGTTCATGGCGGTAAATTCGACGTCCGCCGACGTGAACGGCTTGCCGTCGTGCCAGGTGACGCCCTTGCGCAGCTTGAAGGTGACGGTCTTGCCGTCGGGCGAGGCTTCCCAGCTTTCCGCGAGCACGCCGACCGGCTTGCCGTCGTTGTCGAGATCGACCAGACTTTCCTGGATCTTGCCGCTGATGATGTAGACGCCGGTAGATGCCTGAATGCTGGGGTTGAGCTGACGCTGTTCGGCGCCGTAGTGAACGTTGAACACGCCGCCCTTGCGCGGCGTTTCCTGCGCAAAGGCCCGCAGCGGGTTGATGACGTTTGCGGCGATGGCGGCCGAGGTCATCAGCGCGGTACGGCGATTGATCGCCAGACGTGTGAAATCCATCGAAACTCTCCTAAGGCGTGGCATTCCAAGAGGCCACCGGTTCGGGACCTCGGAGGCGCGTTGCCGGACGGTACGACACAAGCGCGGACGGAGTCATTTCTTAATAGGGCCCGCGCGGAAAATTACCTGCTGATCTCGCGCGCCAACAAGCACAATCGTTCGGCAACGACGCAGAGCCGCAGTGCTTTGAACTTTGGTCCGACTTGCAGGCCGTGCCCGCAGGCAGCGTCAATACTCGCAAGCCCGGTAGTTCGACGCCTCGCAGGCCTGCGCCATTTCGCGCGCCTGCGACAGCTCCTGCGGCGTCATGACCTGAGTTACCTCGCGCAGATCCGCGCTTGCCCTGGCCTCGCCGCGCTTGGCCGCGAGGCTGAACCACATGAAGGCCTGAGCCGAATTGCGCGCGACCCCCTGTCCTTTGCGGTACATCGCCCCGAGCACGCCTTGCGCCTTCGGATTGCCCTTCTCGGCCAGCGGGCGAAACAACCGGATCGCCGGCACGTAGTCGCCGCGATTATAGGCCGCCATGCCGTCTTCCCAGGGGCCCGCCAGGGCGCCCGAGATGCCCAGAATTTGCGCGGTCACGATCAGGCCGCCGATCACAAATGGGTTTCGCATGGGCGCTCCCCGCCTCGGATTTGACGGATGGTTTTCTACCCGTTCGGAGATCGCTGCGCCACGGGGAATTCAAGGGGAATTGGGGTTGGATGCCCCCCTGAAATTGGCTACTAGTTGCCCGCCGATCGTCTCGGCTGGTGTTAGGGACCGGGAATGACCTATTGCTGCGGAGTGCTGGTGCGGGACGGCCTGGTCATGATCGCCGATACAAGGACCAATGCCGGGCTCGACAACGTCTCGACCTTTCGCAAGCTCCATATCTTCACCAAGCCCGGCGAGCGCGTGATGGCGATCGCCAGCGCCGGCAATCTGGCGATCAGCCAGTCGGTGCTGTCGACGCTGACCGAGGGGCTCGAAGACCCGCACACCGGCGAAGTCGAAACGCTGATGAACGCGCCGACCATGTTCCAGGCCGCGCAGCGCATCGGCCGCGCGATCCGCGCGGTCAATGCCACCGAAGGCGAAGCGCTGAAATCCGAAGACATCAATTTCGACGTCTCGTTCTTGTTCGGCGGCCAGATCAAGGGCTCAAGGATGCGGCTGTTCATGGTGTACCCGGCCGGCAATTTCATCGAATGCACCACCGACACGCCCTACCTGCAGATCGGCGAGCACAAATACGGCAAGCCGGTGCTCGACCGCGCCATGCACTACGACGTCGAACTGTATGAGGCGCTGAAGACCAGCCTGATCTCGATGGATTCGACCATGCGCTCCAATCTCGGCGTCGGTCTGCCGATCGACGTGCTGGTGGTGCGCGCCGATGTCTGCGACGCCGATCTCAACCACCGCATCGAGGCGGGCGAGCCGTATTTTCACGATCTGCGCTCGCGCTGGTCGGCGGCGCTGCGCGCGGCGCATCAGAATATTCCGAGACCACCCTACAAGACCGAAACAGAACCAAAAACATAAAAGGCAAGGAAACAACAAAATGGCCGAGGCAGGAAACAAGATCGCAGTGGTGACCGGTGCGGGCACCGGGGTGGGGCGCGCGGCATCGCTGGCGCTGATGAACGCCGGCTTTACCGTGGTGCTGGCCGGACGGCGCATCGAAATGCTGCAGGAGACGCAAAAACTCGGCGACAATGTCGGCAAGAGCCTGCCGGTCTCCGCCGACATGACCGATCCCGTATCGATCGCCGCGCTGTTCGCCAAGGTGATGGAAGTTTACGGCCGGCTCGACGTGCTCTTCAACAATGCCGGCATGGGCGCGCCGCCGGTGAATTTCGAGGATCTCAGCCTCGAGCAGTGGCAGGGGGTGGTGAACACCAACCTGACCGGGCCGTTTCTGTGCACCCAGCACGCGTTCCGCATCATGAAGGACCAGACCCCGCGCGGCGGCCGCATCATCAACAACGGCTCGATCTCGGCGCACGCGCCCCGACCGTTCTCCGCAGCCTATACCTCCACCAAACACGCCATTACCGGATTGACCAAAGCCACCAACCTCGATGGCCGCATGTATGACATCGCGGTCGGCCAGGTCGACATCGGCAATGCCGCGACGCCGATGACGGACCGCATGGTCGCCGGCGTGCTGCAGCCCGACGGCCGCAAGATCCCCGAGCCGCGGATGGACGCCAAGGCGGTCGGCGACGCCGTCGCCTACATGGCGAGCCTGCCGCTCGACGCCAACGTGCTGTTCATGACGGTGATGGCGACCAAGATGCCGTTCGTGGGCCGGGGATAGTTTGTCGTCCCTGCGAACGCAGGGACCCATACTCCGCGGCGCCAATTGTTGTTCGAGATATCTACCGCCGTGTTCTCATCGAGGGGACACGGCGTGATGGTGTGGACGGCCCCCTACGGCATCAGTTGTGCCAGAATGAGGTTGTTGCAAATCTCAGACAAGGGAGCCGTCCGTGGACCAGATTAT
>JAYSPJ010000556.1:0-21819 GCA_043722155.1 Bradyrhizobium sp. | reverse complement strand
CTGGCGGACGAGCCGACCGCCTCGCTCGATCCGCGCTACCAGCTCGACGTCATGAAGAGCCTGCGCGCCGCCGCCGATCAGGGCGTGCTGGTGATCGTGGTGACGCACGATCTCGGCCTCGCCGCGCGCTTCGCAGATCACCTTCTGGTGCTCTCCGAAGGTCGTCTCGTCGCGCAAGGCGCGCCCGCCGCGGCGCTGTCGGAGCAGGTGATGGCGGATGTGTTCCGGATCAGCGCCTATCGCGCGGAATTCGAGCGCGCGGTTGTCATCGTGCCCTGGGCGGAAATCTGATGCGCGGGCGGTTTGCCGCTTTCGCCTCTTCGATCGCCCTTGCAGCGCTGGCGACCTGCGGCGTGTCGCCCGCGTTCGCGGCCGGGTTGCCGCGGATCGTGTCGATGAATGTCTGCACCGACCAGGTGCTGCTGACGCTGGCCGATCCCGAACAGATCCTCGGCCTCAGCCGGTTTTCCCGGAATGCCTGGGTGGCCGGCGACCTCAGGCGTTATCCGACGCTGTCGGGCGGCGCCGAGGATGTGCTGCTGCTCAGGCCCGATGTCGTCGTCGCCAGCCTGTTCGACAAGCGTTCGACGCGGGAGTTGTTGAAAGCCAACGGACTGCGCCTCGCCGAACTCGCGGTGCCGCGGACCCTGCGTGAGGTGAAAGACCAGATTCGCGAACTCGGCGACATCGCCGGGCATCCCGATCGCGCGGCACGCCAAATCGCCCGGCTCGATGCGGCGCTGGCGCGGGCGCGCCAGACCGTTGCCGGCAAACACTACCGGGTGCTGCCGCTGTCGCGGCGCGGCTGGGTGGCGGGCAGCGACAGTTTTGTCGGCTCGCTGCTGGCCGAAACCGGACTGTTCAACACCGCCGGCGATCTCGGTTTTGCCTTCGGCGGATTCGCCTCGCTGGAGGCGATCGTGAATCTAAAGCCCGATCTGCTGCTGGTGTCGCAGGCCGGCGATTTTGCCCGCGATGACGGCCAGGCTTTTCTGCTGCACCCGGCGCTGGAGCGGTTTTATCCGCCGGAAAAGCGCATCGTGATTCCGGAGCGCCTGACCGAGTGCGGCGGCGTGATGCTGGCGGAGGCGCTGGACGTGCTGGTGGCGGAGCTCGGGCGGGTGGGGAAGTAGAACACCTCGTCGTCCCTGGTTCGCAGGGACGACGAGCTCAAAGCAGTTGCGCTATCCCGTCAGCACCGGACCGCCGGCTTTCTTCCAGGCGTCGATGCCGCCGGCGATGTGTGCGGTATTGGCAAGCCCGGCCTCCTTGGCCGCCGCCACCGCCATCGCCGAACGCTCGCCGAAGGCGCAGAAGAACACGATGCGTCGCCCGCTCGCCGCGGCCACCTCGCGCAGCATGCCGCCGGACCGCAAGGTATCGGCGATGGCGGGATAGGGTGCGTGCAGCGCGCCCGGCAGGGTGCCGTGCTTGGCGCGTTCACTGTTTTCCCGGAGATCCACCAGCAGGATATCGGGCCGGCCGAGGCTGTCGATTCCCTCCTGCGCGGTGAGCGATTGCCCCTGTTTGGCCAGATCGTCCTGATGCAGGCCGACATGCATGTTGGCCGGCACCGCGACATCCATCATCTTCGGATTCGGCAGTTTCAGATTGGCCATCAGCTCGATATATTCGTCCACCGAGCGTACCTGCAGCCGCGGATTGAATCGCTTTTCCTCGCCGATGGTCGAGACGGTGTCGCCCTTGTAGTCATGGGCAGGAAAAACCATGGTCTCGTCAGGCAGTTTCAGCAGCCGGTTGAAAATGGAATCATACTGCGCCCGCGCGCTGCCGTTCTGGAAATCGGTGCGTCCGGTGCCGCGGATCAGGAGCGTATCGCCGGTGAACACGCGGTCGCCCATCAGATAGCTGTAGGAATCGTCGGTGTGGCCGGGCGTGTACATGACGTCGAGGCTGAGACCCTCGATCGTCACCTTGTCGCCCTCGGCGACCCGCATCGCCACCACGTCGGCCTTGCTCTGCTCGCCCATGATGGTGACGCAGTGGGTGCGATCACGCAGCTCGCCGAGCCCGGTGACGTGGTCGGCGTGCAGATGGGTATCGACCGCCTTGACCAGTCGGAGATCGAGTTCGCGCAGCAGCTGGCAATAGCGGTCGACCTTCTCCAGCACGGGATCGAGGATCAGCGCCTCGCCGCCGGCGCGGCTGGCCAGGAGATAGCTGTAGGTTCCGGAAACGCTGTCGAACAATTGCCGAAAGATCATGGCCGCTCGCCGCCGCTTGGGTTCGGAATCACAGCCGCGGCTTCCTCGCCTCGCGGCTCACGGCCGCAGCTCCGTGGTTCGCCCCAGACCTATGGTCGTGCACTAATTCAGTCAATGCTAAATTATGAAAAACACGGTATTGGCATGTCGACGGATCGTACATGTTCGGAATTGCCGGGACATCAACTCATGAGAGCAGCCACAGCCATCGTCAGGAACAGGCCCGCCGCCATCGGCGCGGCGGACGGGGCGGCATTGAAAATGCTGGCGAAACAGGCCGTCGAAGCGTCACGGTTGTTGAAATTGCTGGGCAACGAAAAGCGGCTCTTGATGCTCTGCTTTCTCGCCGCGCGCGGCGAAATGACGGTGGGCGAACTGGTCGAGGTGGCGAAGCTCAGCCAGTCCGCGCTGTCGCAGCATCTGGCGCGATTGCGCGCCGACGGCCTGGTGACGTTCCGCCGGACGTCGCAGACGCTGCATTACAGCGTCGCCGACAAGCGGGCGCTGCGCGTGTTGCAGGTGCTGAAGGAAATTTACTGCGGAAATCTGAAATGAAGCGGCTGGTAGCCACGGCACGGCTCGCCGCATCCCCGGCAAGTACAATGAAGGCAAAAATCTCCATTACCGGATTACCGAATTCTCCTGGAACTGGAGCCATCGCAGTTCAAAGCTGCTAAGCCTTGCTCGCAAACGGGCCGGGCGCGAAATCAATATGGCTGAGTATGTCGTGGAATTTGGCAAGGACGGCCGGCCGGTCGAGCCCGACGGGCGCCTCGACGCGGCGGCGTTCCACCGCAACCATCGGGCGATCCGGGCGGTATTGCAGCGGTATCTCGCAGGCCAATCCGGCGACGTCATCGAGGCCGGCAGCGGCACCGGCCAGCATGTGGTGGATTTCGCCCGCTATTTTCCCGATATCGAGTGGTGGCCGAGCGATCTCAACGAGCAGCATCTGAAAAGCATCGCGGCATGGCGGGCGCATGCGGCCTTGCCGAATATCCGCCCGCCGCTGCGGATCGACCTGTCGGATCCGGCGTGGTGTCCCGAACTGCACGACGGCAGCGGACCCAGGAAAGTTCTGGCGGTGTTCTGCGCCAATGTGATCCACATCGCGCCGTGGCGCGTGGCCGAGGGGCTGTTCGCGGGCGCGGCGCGCATGCTGGGTGCGGAGGGGCGGCTGTTCCTCTACGGCCCGTTCAAGCGCGACGGCAAGCATACCGCGCTCAGCAACGCCGTGTTCGACACCAGCTTGCGCCATCGCGACGCCGAATGGGGCGTGCGGGACATCGGGGATCTGGAAAAGCTCGCGGCGGGTGTCGGTCTGGTGCTGGTGGAAACTGCCGAAATGCCGGCTAATAATCTGGTGCTGGTGTTCGAGCGGCTTAAGCGGTCTCAGTATCCAGACTCGAATTGAGCTATTAGAAGTAGTCATTGCGAAAAGCAACGCGACGAAGCAATCCAGCTTTCTTGGTGCAGGGAAGCTGGATTGCTTCGCTGCGCCCGCAATGACGAGGACTGCTGCCTCGTCAGAAGAATTTCAAGTCCTCGGCGCGGCCGCCTTTCGCGACCACAGCGTACTCGATCGCCAAAAAGAGCCCACCCGCCACATAGATTTTTCGCTTCTGCTCGGCGGCGAACCTCTGGCTGACGGCGACCGCCTCTGCGATGGTCGCGGTGATGTGAACATGGGCTTGCGAATTGGCCTTGCGCACCGCGCTCGCGATGACTTCCGCGTTCGCGCCCTTGTGGTGCGCGCGCGTGCAGATGATGGTGTCGAAGGACGGCGCCAGCGCGCCGGCGATCTCGTCGGCCTTCTTGTCACTGGAGATTCCGATCACGAGGATCCAGCCCTCCGCGCCATGGATAGCCTTGAGGCTGGCCAGCGATTGTCTGACGCCGTCGGGGGTATGGCCGACATCGACCACGGTGAGAGGGTCTTGCTGGACGGTCTCGAGGCGGCCGGGCCAGTGCGTATCGCGCAGGCCGGCGCGTGCGGCGGCTTCGATCCGGTCGAAAGCCTTGCGGGGATGCTCGCGTTGCAGCCAGAGCAGGAACAGGGTGATCGCAACGGCCGCGTTGTTGATCTGAAACGCGCCAGGCAGGCCGATTTCGAGTAAGCGGAAATCATGATAGCCGAACTGGTAATCGAACCGCTGTCCTGATGTCGACGCGACTTCATTGTCGATGCCGATCTGCTCGCGGACAAACAGAGGGATGACGTCGCGATGGCGGTTATATTCGATCAGGTGGGGCCTCAAGTTTCGGCAGTTCTCGCCGTAGATGATGGTGCCGCCGGAGGCGCAGGCGTCGCTCTTGTCGGAGGCGATCAATTCCGGCGAATGGCCGAGCAGTTCGACATGCTCGTAATCGACCGAGGTGACGGCAGTGACCAGCGCGCCGATCAGGCGCACCGCATCGTAGCGCCCGCCGATGCCGGCCTCGAACACCGCGAATTCGCATGCCGCCTCCTGAAAATGCAGGCAAGCCAGCGCGAACAGGGCTTCGAAGCCGCCGAATCGTTCGCCGCGCCGCGCCGAGATCTTGGCGATCGCGGCTTCGATGAGCGACTGCAGCCGCGCCAGATCGGCATCGTCGATATCCGCGCCATCGATCCGGATCCGTTCATTGAAACGATAAAGATGCGGTGAGGTGAACAATCCCGTGCGCAGGCCATAGGCGCGGCCGATGCCGGCGCAGAATGCCGCGGTGGACCCCTTGCCGTTGGACCCGGTGACGACGACCGAGATGCGCGTGAGCCTGGAGCGATCGATCGCGAGGACGTCGAACAGCTCGGCCATTCGCGCCAGGCAAACGCCGTCGCCATATTTCGGAAGTTCAAACACGCAAGAGACCCATCGCGGAAAAGGTGTGCTGCCAGATGTTCAGGATCAGGTCGCCGCGGCCGGACTGCTCCAGCAGGCGGATCGACGGATTGGAATTGACCTCGATCACTTGTATCGCGCCGGGGTCGCTGCCGATATCGGTAAACAGGTCGATAGCGGCGACGCGCAGCCCGAGCGCCCGCGCCGCCTTCCTCGCCAGCGCCGGCGCGGCCCCGGAAGGGGGCGCTTCGAGCACCATGGTTCCGCCCGCGCTGAGGTTCATCCGTCCGGGAATTTTCCAGCGCGCGCCTTCCGGCAGCACTCCGTCGAATGCGGCGTCGCGACCGACGCAAACCGGCGAAAGGCCGCGGGACCGCAAGCCGTCATTATGCGCGGTCAGGAGATCGCGGATGCGGCTGACACCATCGCCCAGCAGCGACGGCGGATATTTGCGTGCGGTGAAGAGAACGTCGTCGTCGAGCAGAAAAACCCGATACTCGTTGCCTGCAACGATCGGCTGGATCAGGATCGCGTCGTAATACCGCGAGACGTCCTCGATGTATCGAGCCAGCGCGGCCTCGTCGTGCACGGCTTGCGCGAAATCGCCGCGCGATCCGGCCAGCGGTTTGACGAAGGCCGAGGCGCCCAGCTTTCTGAAATGGGCCAGCGCATCCTCGCGCTCACGCCCGGCGGGGCGATGCGCGCGGTGCCGGTCATGCAGAAAGAAGTATTCGCCGCCGAGCGACTCGACGCCGGCTTGCGCCAGAATTCGGCCGGCGAAATATTTGTCGGAAGCCAGCGTCGAGGCGGTGGCGTTGTTCTGCGGATACCATGAACATCGTCCGGCGCCGAAATGGATGCTTCGGGTCGCGGAACTGACGCTGAAAACCAGCCCCGTTCCGCCGTCGATATCCGCGAACGCAAGACCAAATTCGGAACAGGCGTAGGCCGCATAGACCGACTGGTCCGGATAGCTGCCCGGCTTGCCTGATCGAAATTCGCTTAAGCTTCGCATGCAATATCCGGCGATCTGGCATTCCATTTTGCTGCTTTTCTCTTTAACGAAGTTTCCGACCGCGCGGGGCAATTTACTGCCGGAACGACGCCTATTTCAGCAAGTTAATTATGTATGCACCGCTCGCGCGATGCGGATTTTCTGAACCCGTTTTTCGAATTGAATCGACGGCCCTCGCGAGCGCGCCATGGCGCGTCGGAGACGGTTGACTATCTCCCGTTTTGGCGTAGGTGAAACGCTAAATCATCAATCGTTGCGCGGGTTTCTGGCTCCAGAGCAGACTCTCCTGGAGCCGGACCGCTCGTTCGTTCACCAGCAAGCCGTCAGGAAAACGAAAACCGATGAGCGCATTCCTTAGAGAGAAAGTTCTTTCTGTCCGGCACTGGACCGATACGCTTTTCAGCTTCACCGCCACCCGCAATTCCGGCTTTCGATTCCAGAACGGGCAGTTCGCCATGATCGGGCTGGAGGTCGAAGGCCGCCCGCTGCTGCGCGCCTACTCGATGGCGAGCGCCAATCACGAGGAAGCGCTGGAATTCTTCTCGATCAAGGTTGCCGACGGGCCGCTGACCTCGAAGCTGCAGAAGATCAGGGAGGGCGATACCATCCTGGTCGGGCGCAAGGCGACCGGCACGCTGATCGCCGACAACCTGATCCAGGGCAGACGCCTGCTGCTGCTGTCGACCGGAACGGGTCTGGCGCCGTTCGCGAGCCTGATCAAGGACCCCGACGTCTACGACCGGTTCGAGAGCATCGTGCTGGTTCACGGCTGCCGGCAGGTCTCCGAGCTTGCCTATGGCGAGGAACTGGTAGCAAGACTGCGCGACGACGAATTGTTTGGGCCGTTGCTGACCGGGAAGCTCCAGTATTATCCCACCGTGACACGCGAACCGTTCCGCAACCGCGGCCGCATCACCGACCTGATTACGTCGGAGCAGCTGTTCAACGATATCCATCAGCCGCCGCTCGACATCGAAACCGACCGCATCATGATGTGTGGCAGCCCGGGCATGCTGGAAGAACTGCGGGCGATGTTCGAGGCACGCGGCTTTCTCGAGGGCAGCCACAGCGAGCCCGGCCATTTCGTCATCGAGAAGGCTTTCGTCGAGCGATAAATCTCGCGTCGTCCCGGCCTTGAGCCGGGACCCAACTACCGCCGGGAATTGTTACGGAAGGCCTCGACCTCAGGGATCATCGGCTACGCTGCAGTGCAAAAGAGCTCGCATGGCTTGCCGCCGCCCCCGGCGCATTGATCCTCCGCCCGCTATTTCGCTGGCCTTCCGTGAAACGGTGCGCTGTGATGTCCGTAACCTGTTGCGCCGGATATCGTGTACAGCATTGGCTGAAGCTGGATTAGGTTTGAGGCTGGCAAAAATAATAACGTCACAATCTGCCCGAGGGGTCCCATGGAAACACTGATGCTTCCGTTCTCGCCGCGCTTCATCGTTCTGACGATTTGCGCCGTGCTCACGGCATTGCTTGTCGCTATCGGGATCCTGGATGCCAATACCAAGGTGTGGGAACTTCTCATGTTTCCGATTTTGATCTTCGGCGCCCTCACATTGCTCGGCATTCGAGATCTTACGCAAAAGAACCACGCGGTTCTGCGCAACTATCCGATCTCGGCGCATATTCGCTTCCTGCTCGAAGAGATCCGGCCGGAGATGCGGCAGTACTTCTTCGAGAGCGAGAAGGACGGCATGCCGTTCAGCCGCGACACCCGCGCCGTGGTCTATCAGCGCGCCAAGATGCAGCTCGACAAGCGTCCGTTCGGTACCCAGGAGGACGTCTACAAGGAGGGTTACGAATGGATGCTCCATTCGATGGCGCCGAAGACGCATGCCAGCGAAAAATTCCGCATCACCATCGGCGGCCCGGATTGCGCGAAGCCGTATTCGGCTTCGGTATTCAACATCTCGGCGATGAGCTTTGGCGCGCTTAGTCCCAACGCGGTGCGCGCGCTGAACGCCGGCGCCAAAAAGGGCGGCTTCGCGCATGACACCGGCGAAGGTGGCGTCAGTCCCTATCATAAGGAGAACGGCGGCGATCTGATCTGGGAGATCGGCTCCGGATATTTCGGGTGCCGCAACCGCGACGGCTCGTTCAATCCGGAATTATTCGCGCAGGTCGCCGCCGACGACCAGATCAAGATGGTCGAACTCAAGGTCAGCCAGGGCGCCAAGCCCGGCCACGGCGGCGTGCTGCCGGCGGCCAAGGTGTCCGAAGAGATCTCCAGGATCAGGGGCGTCGCCATGGACGAGGACTGCATCTCGCCGGCGTATCACAAGGCATTTTCGACGCCGCTGGAAATGATGGCTTTCATCGGCGAGATGCGGCGGCTGTCCGGCGGCAAGCCTGCCGGATTCAAGCTGTGCATCGGCCATCCCTGGGAATTCCTCGCGATCTGCAAAGCGATGCTGCAGACCGGGATCTACCCCGATTTCATCGTGATCGATGGCAACGAGGGCGGCACCGGCGCCGCCCCGCTGGAGTTCATGGACCATCTGGGCATGCCGATGCGGGAGGCCGTCAATTTCGTCCACAACGCGCTGATCGGCATCAACGCGCGCGATCGCATCCGGATCGGCGCCGCCGGCAAGGTCGCGACGGCTTTCGATATGGCGCGCGCGATGGCGATCGGTGCCGACTGGTGCAATTCGGCGCGCGGCTTCATGTTTGCGCTGGGCTGTATCCAGTCGCTGAGCTGCCATACCGACCGCTGCCCGACCGGGGTGACGACGCAGGATCCCTCGCGCAATCGCGCCTTGGTGGTGCCGCACAAGATCGAGCGCGTCTATAATTATCATCACGCGACCTTGCATGCGCTGGCGGAGCTGCTCGCCGCGGCTGGCCTCGGACACCCGCAGCAGATTCGGCCGATCCACTTCGCGCAGCGGACCTCGACGACCGAGGTATTGTCATTCGCGAAACTCTATCCGTCACTTCGTCCGGGCGAGCTGATCGACGGCACCAGCGACCCGCGCTTTCGCGAAGCCTGGGCAATGGCGCGGGCGGAGTCGTTCGCGGCGGCTTCATAATCGTCATTCCGGGGCGACGCGAAGCGTCGAACCCGGAATCTGAAGCCAACAACCTTGGAATTCCGGGTTCGCTTGCTGCGCAAGCGCCCGGAATGATGACGAGACGAAAGGGCCTCAAAACTCGCCGTGAAAACGCCCCGAGAAAACGTGCACCGGCCCGCGGTCGGCGTTGTAGGCGGGGTTGGTGATGAGCTGATAATCCGCGGTCAGCGTCAGCTGCTTGTTGAGCGCGAAGGCGTAATAGGTTTCGAGGATCCGCTCGCGCCGGTAGTTGAGCGCGCCGTCGCCGATCAGCGGGCCGAGCCCCCCGGCGGCGAGGAAGTCGCGGTGATCTCTCGACAGCCCGTTGATCGCGCCGCCGATCCCGATCACGTCGTCGGGCCGGCCCCATTTGGCACCCTTGATCGAAAGGCCAAGCGACAGCGAGGCATCGATGTCGGTGAACGCCATGATCTCGGTCTTGCCGTCGTTCCAGCTCCAGCGGCCGAACAATCCGACCTGGTCGGTAAGGGCCTGTTCGAGACTGACGACGTAGCCGTATTTGATGCGGCCCCGGCGGGTCTGCGCGATATCGAGATCGAACGCCGGATTATTCAGGGTTTCGCGGTAGCTGCCGGAATTGTTGCTGTTGAGCCAGGCAATGGTCCGCAGCTTGCCGGGCTGCGAGAACAGCGAATAGCGGGTCTCGAGCTCGACCACGTACTCGCCGCGCTGCGGGACGCGGGTGTCGAAGCTATTCGAATTCGACGTCGCCCCCATGAGGAAATAGCCACCGCGCAGGGCCCATTGCTTCTGGTTCAGCTCTGCAGTGACGCCGTATCCCAATCCAAGCTTGTCGGCGGCATAATCGAATGCGCCCGACGACCACATCGACCAGTTCATGAAATCTCTACGCGGATCGCGCGCATAACTGTTGCCGTCGAAAACATCGGTCACCGAAAACTTACCCGCCTGCACCGTCAGGCGTGAGATGTCGACCTTGCCTGAGAGCTGCGTGGGTCCGCTCGCCAGTTCCTCCTGTTCGCCGCCGAACCCGAAGGTCTGGCGCAAATAGAGCCGCGACGTGTTGTAATGCGGGTAGGGGAAGTTGGATTTTTGCGCCTCGCCGTTGGGAAAGCCGGCGGCGCCGACTGTGTTGTTCAGGCCAAAACCCTGCAGCAGTTCGGGATTGTAATAGACTTCGCCGCCCTCCCAGAGCCGCGCGTTCAGATACAGGCCATTGCTCCAGGTCGCCTGCGCCTGCGGCGCCGGCGTAAAGCTGTTGGTTCCGGTATAGGGCGCGCGAAACCGCCCATAGCCCTGCGGCAGATAAGTGGTCTGGCCGTGGATTTCCCAGCGATCGGACTCCGGATCGCTCAACGATGTCTTCGGCGAAGAACCGGGCGATCCCGGCCAGTCGATCTTGCGGTTGAGGCCAACGCGGATCGACTGGAAATTCAGGGTCGACGAATATTGCGTGCCTGACGCCAGCCGGAGGTCGGCATTCTCGAACCGGTTGTAGAGATATTCAAGCTTCACGCTCCAGTGCGGCGCGAAGGCATATTCGACGCCGGCGCCGGCGGCCCAGCCGAGCCGCACGTTCAGGTGCTTTTCTATGTCGCCGATCGGAGGCGTGTTGGTGAAAGTCTCGCCGGCATAGGCCAGGCCGCCGGTGGCATAGAGCAGCCAGTGAGCGCCGGCGTAACCGAGTCGGCCGCGCACCGTTCCGACGTAGTTCAGATGCTCGACGACGCTGGATCCCGGCGTCGCCAATACGGCGACGATCGAATCCGAGATCAGATAATTCGGAAAGGTGAGATCGGCTTCGACGCCGAACAAGAGCCCGGACGGCAGCCGCACATTGTAGCCGGCCTGAACGCCGCCGATCATGCCGGCGGTGGCGCTGTTGTTGGCGGTGGTGTTCAGGAAGGGATCGGTGAGAACCGCGCTGGCCGGGCCGCGGCCATAGCCGGCATGCGCGCCGATGTAGAGCCCGGTCCAGTCGTAGGCCGGCTGAATGAAGGGGGCTTTGACCGGCATCCGAACGGGAATGTCGGCGGCGATGGCGCGGCCATCGAGCGCGAGCAGGCTCAGGCTGACACCCGCCATCAGGCATTCCCGGGATCGGCTGCGGCGGGTCATGGTTTGGATGTTTCCAGCGCGGGCATTGCGGCGGTCTCTCCGCGTCATCCCTGCAGATTTGCCGGCGCGCTGCCACCAGAGAAATCAAATAACGCCATCGATCCCGCCCCTTGCTGTGGATTGGCCGGTGCTTCCGGTCAGAAGCCAGATCAGGGAATGGCCCGATCCACTCCTCATCTCTATTGCGAACAATTCGCAATTGCAAGAAGGATCTGCGAGAACTGCCACGAAATGGCATGGTTACGTGACGATCACGCAACAGGCCGCTTTGCCGCGTCCCGAGGTCCGCAAGAAGTTGACCCGCCCGGGGGGACAACCGAACGGGCCAGGTACGACACGGGGTGGATCAGGCGCCCGTGCCGGACGCAGGATCCACGATCAGGGCGTTTTCACGCGAAGGGGGTACCGGTCCGCGTCAGGAAAACGCGTTACACAGAAAACCCTCATGCCGATCATCAGAAGTTGCAGGTGCGAATGCGGCCCATGTAGTTGCCGTAGACGTCGAACTGGCGAACCCAGCCGCAGCGACGATAGCCGTCGTAGTAATAGCCGCTGCTCGAAGCAGCGATTGCGGTGCCGACGACCGCGGCGCCAAAAATGGCCGGCCCGACCCAATTCGGCTTGGCCTGAGCCTGGGTGGTGGTGGAAGCCATGCTGCCGGTAACGGCATGGGTGGCGAGGGCAAGAGCGGCAAGTTTGGTCGACATGAGAAACTCCATCCGGTTGAGCGCGGCGCCGGTTTGGCCCGAATGCCCAGTTGGACGGGGGGGGGTGCCCGAATCCGGTTCGAACAGCCCTCTATTAATTCCGGGTAATAATTATTTTCCAGTTATTACAGATACTTATCAGAGAACTCAGATCTTCGGGATGTTCGAAAGCGTTGCCGGATCAAAGCTGTCGACATCGGCGAGCAATTCGCAGAATGCGTGCGCGCCGTAATCGAGCAGGCGTTCGCCCTTTTCCGCCGAGGCCAGTGTCGCATCGCCGGCAGCCCCACTGGGATGCAGGTCCTGGGCCTGCCACGCGAACGGCACCGGCCGGTGTGCCGAAAGCCAGCGGTACTGCCTTTCCATGACGATGCTCCGGGGACGGAAATCGGCAATCGCCTGTTGGCGCACATGCTGCGGATAGCGCGCCAGCATGATCGAGGTCTCGACTGCGCCGCCATGGATGCCGTGGCGCAACTCCTCCGCGGAGAACAATCCTTCCGGCGTGCCGAAGCGCGACCAGCTCGTGGTGACCGCGAGGAGCCCGTGATGCGCGCGCAAATCCTGCGCGACGAGACTCATCGCCGCGCTGTTGCCGCCATGGCTCGTGACCATCACCAGTTTCCTGATGCCTGCGCGCGCAACGCTCTCGCCGAGCCCCATCCACGCCTTGAGCGCCACCTCGGTCGGCAGCGTCAGCGTGCCCGGATAGTGGATGTGTTCGGTGGAAATCCCGACCGGCTGAAGGGGCAGGAATGTCGCCGGAATATGGGACGGCAGCAGTTCGTGGACCCGGGCCAGATAGGCCTCACCGATCATGACGTCGGTCTCGAGCGGCAAATGCGGGCCATGCTGCTCGGTCGCCGCCAGCGGCAACACCGCGATCCATCGCGCCGCGTCGGTCCTGGAAATCGCGGGCCAGTGGATCTCGGCCCAGTCGCGTGGCGGAAGCGAAGAAGTCATCGAGCGGGGCGTTTCTTTAGGTCGATTTGCAAGGTAGTTTGCAAGGGAGTTTGGTAGTCATTCCAGGGCGTCACCACGTCCCCGGGACGTCATCCCATCCATTGCCTGCCATCATGGGCCAGAACGATCGACGGAGTCCAACCATGAGCCCGGCCTTTTTGCCGCGAGCGTTAACCGCAGCCCTGCTGGCCCTCTGTCCGGCGATCGCGCCGACAACGGCCGAGACGCTGGACAAGGTCTCGTTTGGAACCAACTGGGTGGCCGAGGCCGAGCACGGCGGATTCTTCCAGGCCGCGGCCGATGGCACCTACCGGAAATACGGGCTCGACGTCACCATCGTGCCCGGCGGTCCCAACGACAACAACCGCATGCTGCTGATCTCCGGCAAGCTCGACTTCTTCATGGCTGCGAACACGCTGATGTCGTTCGATGCGGTCGCCAACAACGTGCCTGTCGTCACGATCGCTGCCATCTTCCAGAAGGATCCGCAGGTCTTCCTCACCCATCCGGATTCGAAAGTGGCAAAACTCGAAGATCTCAAGCCGCTGACCCTGTTCGTCTCCAAGGAGGGAATCTCGAGCTATTTTCAATGGCTGAAGTCCGAATATGGATTCAAGGAGGACAAGGTCAGGCCCTATACCTTCAACTCGCAGCCGTTCATCGCCAACAGACTGAGCGCGATGCAGGGCTACGTCACCTCCGAGCCCTATGCGGTCGAAAAGGCCGCCAAATTCAAGCCGGGCGTCATCCTGCTGGCGGACTACGGCTACAGCGCCTACTCGACCCTGATCGAGACGCGCCGCGACGTCATCGACAAGAAACCGGATCTGGTGCAGCGCTTCGTCGATGCCTCCATCGTCGGCTGGTACAATTATCTGTACGGCGACAACGCGCCCGGCAACGCCATGATCAAGAAGCTCAATCCGGAAATGACCGACGAGTTGCTGGCCTATTCCGTCGCCAAGATGAAGGAATACGGCATCGTCGATTCCGGCGACACGCTGAAGGACGGCATCGGCGCCATGAGCGATGCGCGGATCGGCAGCTTCTTCGACAAGATGGTGCGGGCCGGCGTGGTGCGCCGTGACATCGACTTCCACAAGGCCTACACGCTTCGCTTTACCAACAAGGGCGTCGGCCTCGATCTGCGGCCGAAGAACTAGCGCGCGATGGTCGAGCCCGCAGCCCTGTCCGAACTCGACTCTCCTCGCGCTGGCCTCGCGGTAAGCCTGCGCGGCGTCACCAAGGTCTATGATAGCGGCGTCGCGGCGCTCGGGCCGCTCGACCTCGACGTGCGCAAGGGCGAGTTCTTGTCCCTGCTCGGGCCGTCCGGCTGCGGCAAGTCGACCGCCTTGCGGTTGATCGCCGGCCTCAGCGCGCCGACATCGGGCAGCGTCGGCGTGTCGCGACCTTCAGGCGCGGCCGGCGCGGGGCATTCCATTGGTTTCGTGTTTCAGGAACCGACGCTGATGCCGTGGGCCAGCGTCCGGGAGAATGTGCGGCTGCCGCTGAAACTGTCCCATGCCCCGGCAGCGGAAGCGGGCGAGCGCGTCAGCGCGGCGTTGGCCCAGGTGGGGCTTGCCGAGTTCGCCGACGCCTATCCGCGCGAATTGTCGGGAGGCATGAAGATGCGGGCTTCGCTGGCGCGCGCGCTGGTCACCGATCCGGATATCCTGCTGATGGATGAGCCGTTCGCGGCGCTCGACGAGATCACCCGTTTCAGGCTCAACAACGATCTGCTCGCGCTTTGGCGCAACCTGCGCAAGACCGTCATCTTCGTCACGCATTCGGTGTTCGAGTCGGTGTATCTGTCGCAGCGGGTGGTCGTGATGACCGCGCGTCCGGGGCGGATCGGCGCCGAGTTTCGCATCGACGCGCCGGAGCCGCGGGCTGAGGAGTTTCGTACCTCCGCCGATTATGCCGGCTATTGTCGCAAGGTTTCGGCCGCGCTGGTGCCTTCCTATTCGGGGCGATCCGGTTGATGAGTACCCTGCAAACATCGCCGCTGGCCGCGCGGCAGGCCACCGTAGGCAGCCGCCCGCTTTTTCTCCTGCGCATCCTGCTTCCCGTCATCGTGCTGGCGGCGGGCATTGCGGCATGGGAACTCGTGGTGCGGCTCAACGATATTCCGCCCTATGTGCTGCCGGCGCCCTCGGTCGTGTTCCAGACCCTGGTCGGCGACTGGCCGGTGCTGTCGCAATCGCTTTTCACCACCCTGCTGACCACGCTCGAGGGGTTTTTGGCCGCCGCTGTCGGCGGCGTCGCGCTGGCGCTGCTGTTCAATCAATCGAAATGGCTGGAATATTCGCTGTTTCCCTATGCCGTGATCCTGCAGGTCACGCCGGTGATCGCCATTGCGCCGCTGCTCCTGATCTATTTGCCGCAGCAGACCGCGGTGATAGCCTGCGCCTGGATCGTCGGATTCTTTCCGGTGCTGTCCAACACCACGCTCGGGCTGAATTCGGTGGATCGTAATCTGGCCGGCCTGTTTCAGCTGTACGGCGCTTCAAGGCTGCAGACGCTCGCTTATCTCCAATTGCCGGCCGCGCTGCCGTACATTCTCGGTGGATTGCGGATCGCGGGCGGCCTGTCGCTGATCGGTGCCGTGGTCGCCGAGATAGCGGCCGGTGCCGCCGGCGCGGGTTCGGGGCTCGCCTACCGAATCGCGGAATCCGGCTACCGTCTCAACATTCCCCGGATGTTCGCGGCACTGCTGTTGCTCTCCGCTGCGGGGATTGTCATCTATGCGCTGCTGGCGCTAACCTCGCATCTGGCGCTGCGGCGCTGGCACGAGAGTGCGATTGGAAAGGACAACTGATGGCTGCCGGTAATATTTCTTCGGAAAAAATCGATTTGCTGGTCTATGGGCCGGGCAGGCCCATCCTCCAGAACGGTTTTTCCGACCAGTTCGTCCTGCATGCGGCCGAAACCAAGCACGACCTCGAGCGGTTGGCGGCCGTGGCGGAGAAAATCCGCGGCATCGCCGTGACCTACCACACCGTGCACGCCGACAAGTCCGCGCTGGCGCTGTTTCCGAAGCTGGAGATCGTCTCCTCCTTCGGCGTCGGCTACGACCACGTTGATTCCGCCTATGCCCGTGAACATAATATCGTCGTCACCAACACGCCTGACGTGCTGACCGAGGAGGTCGCCGACGTCGCGATGGGGCTGCTGATCGCGACCCTGCGCGAATTCGTCAAGGCCGACCGCTATCTGCGCTCCGGGCTCTGGACCACGCAGAACTATCCCTTGAGCGTCGGCTCGCTGCGCGACCGCAAGGTCGGCATCGTCGGCATGGGCCGGATCGGCCAGGCGATCGGACGCCGGCTCGACGCCTCGCGCGTGCCCGTGATGTATCATTCGCGCAAGCCGGCGGCCGACGTGTCGTACAAGCACTATCCCGACCTGATCGAGATGGCGAAGGCGGTCGATACGCTGATCGTGATCGTGCCCGGCGGGGCCGCGACCGCCAATATGATCAACGCCGAGGTGTTGAAGGCGCTGGGCCCGCGCGGCGTCGTCATCAACGTGGCGCGCGGCTCGGTGGTCGATGAGCAGGCCCTGATATCAGCGCTGAAGTCGGGCACCATTCTGGCGGCGGGGCTCGACGTGTTCGCCAAGGAGCCGGCCGTGCCGGAGGAACTGCGCGCCATGCAAAACGTGGTGTTGTTGCCACATATCGGCTCGGCTTCGGTGGTAACGCGCAACGCGATGGATCAACTGGTGGTCGATAATCTGAAAGCCTGGTTCGCCGGCAAGCCGCCGCTGACGCCGGTCGCGGAAACACCGGTGAAGGGACGCTGATGTCGGGACGTTGCTCTGGCATCGTGCTGCCAGCGCTGTTGGCATTGCTCGCCGGCGCAACGCCCGCGCGATCGCAGGATGCCTCGACCCTGAAGAAGGAAATGATCGGCCAGTGGGAGCTCTCGACCACCGAGCGCGGCAAGACCTGCGTCGTCACGCTGAAGGGCGATTCCTCGCCGCAAGGCCTCAAGCTCGAGCTGGAGCAGGGTTGCGCCGCGGCGCTGCCCTTCACCCGGGATATCACCGCCTGGAACATCAAGGGGCTGGATATCGTGCGGATGCAGGATGCCGCGGGTCAGCCTGTGATCGATTTCACCGAGGTCGAGAGCGGGATTTTCGAAGGCCTGAGACAGGGCGAGGGCATCTATATCCTGCAGAACCTCGCCGCCGCGCGCTCGCTCGCCAAATCGATGGATCAGATGATCGGCGACTGGTCGATGGTGCGCGGCAAGGGTGTGGTGATCTGCGGCCTGACGCTGACCAACACCGAGGCCGGCCAGGACAATTTCCAGGTGTTTCTCAAGCCGAAATGCGATCCCGTCATCGCGGCGTTCGCGCCGACCCAGTGGCGGCTCGAGCGCGGCCAGATGATACTGATGTCGGCCAAAGGCGACATCTGGCAGTTCGAGGCCGACGACAACGCGCTGTGGCGGCGGGTGCCCGACAGCGCCGATCCCCTGATCATGCTTCGGGGGCAGTGACCCGCGAGGTGATCCTGTACGCGTGGGCTTCTTCGATCTGCGCCCCGCCATCCGCTGCGCCGGCGCCCGCGACATGCTGCATGGCCGCGATTTCAAGCAGCGGTCATGGCGGCCTCGTTCGTGTTAGTGAAAGGCAGCATCTGCAGGAGAACGCGTATGACCAATTTCGACGACAAGCCGCCTCCCGCGGTTGGAGCCTATTGGATCAAGGAGGAGGATTATCCGGCGCTGCTGAAAATTTTCGACGAT
The DNA here is from genome assembly GCA_043722155.1 of Bradyrhizobium sp. GTDB lineage: Bacteria > Pseudomonadota > Alphaproteobacteria > Rhizobiales > Xanthobacteraceae > Bradyrhizobium. The sequence goes on along the minus strand of JAYSPJ010000556.1, from coordinate 4,174 downwards.
GGGGACAACATGCCGCGGAGCTGGAAAGAGTGGCTGAAGATTGCCGAGGAAATGGAGCAGGGACTCAAGGCCTATGGACACGTCGTGCTGCGTGTTCATATCGACCCCGGCACATTCCCGGACTGGTGCGCCGCCCATGGCACGCGCCCGGGCAGTGCCGGACGGAAAAAATTCGTCGCAGCGGCGGTAGCCGATAGATACGGCGATCAAACCTGACCGATCCGCCGCTCGCGCCCCGTGCAGCCTTTGTGGTCGCAGGTCGACAACGATCTTGATCTTGTCGGCGGGGTTGCTTCCTGGAAGCCGCCGCCTCGACCGCGGACGTGAGCACGAGAGTTCCCCTTGATACCTTTAGCCGCAACTTCCCTGTGCTTCCCCAGGTCCGCGGCGGCATGATAGGCTCCGCGTCGAACCGGTCATCGGAAACTGTGATGACAAGCCGTTGAACTGGAGCCCGCTTGCTGTTTCCGACCGACCTGACCTCGTTCCTCGAAGTCATCCGCCAGCACGGCGATGCGGCCTACAGCCTGATGTTCGCATGGGCAGCTTCGCACAGCCTGTTGTTCACGCTGTTTGCGGGTTACGCGGCGCATTCAGGCGCGCTGAGTTTCGGCACGCTCATCATGGTCTGCTGGTTCGGCAGCTTCACCGGCGATGTCATCCGTTTCTGGATCGGACGGCGTTATGGCACCCGCTGGCTCGGCTCCTACCCCAGGCTCGAACGTGCCGTGCAGACCGCGGCTCGGCTGGCCGACCGTCACTACGTCTGGATGATCCTGCTGCATCGCTACCCGCACGGCATTCGCAGCGTCGCGGGAATTGCCTATGGGATATCGCAGCTGCCCTGGTCGACCTTCCTGGCGCTCAATTTCGTCGCGGCGGGCCTGTGGTCATGCGTGATCGTGTCCGCCGGCTATGGCTTCGGCCAGGTCTCGGAGAAGATCATGAGCGACGCTTCCTCGGGCCTCGGCTTCGTGATGCTGGCCGCGTTCCTCGGCGTTTCCTGGATCTTGAGCAAGAAGCTCGAGCGCGCCGTCGAGCAGACCTGACGCGGGGACGTAGGCGCCTGCCGCCCAATGAAGTGATTGCAATATCTTCGTCATTGCGAGGAGCGAAGCGACGAAGCAATCCAGTTTGTGGCTATGGATTCGCTGCGCTCGCAATGACGGCTGCAAATTCATGCGATCGGATAGGCACTATCAAATCAGCTTGAGGCCCTTCATGCTCGCATGCCCGTTCTTGCCGACGATGATGTGGTCGTGCACGGAGATGCCGAGCGGGTTCGCGATATCGACGATCGCTCGGGTCATCTGGATGTCGGTCTGCGAGGGCGTCGGGTCGCCGGAGGGGTGGTTGTGCAGGAAGCGACGATATTCTGTATCCCGTTGCAAAAACTGAAGATTCGTTCCTCTATCGAATGTCTGGGGACTGCGAATGGGGACGGTAGGATTCGACGATCTGTGATGATCATTCTGAGGAACGCCTGTCATCGTTGGTAACTTGTCGATCACAGTCAGTAGTCATTCTGCCGAAGTTGGCGTGCCACAGGCGACCAGATTCTTCCTATCCCACGCGTCCAATTCATCGACGGGGTAGAGGACTGCTTTTCCTATTTTGACGAACGGCGGGCCCACTCTAGCAGCCCGCCAGTTGCGCAGTGTGCCGACACTGATCTCGCTGCGGTAACGCTCAGCGACTTCCTCAGCGGTCAGATATTTGTTGTCACTCATGGGAGTCGCTCCCGAGTATTTGCTGTTGGTGCCAGATTTTTCGGAGAATCCGGGGGCCAATGCGTGCAACGGAAGCGCGCTCGGCTGCGCCGTTTCGCGCAGTCTTGAACTCGCCGCCACCCAGGCGCTTTTGTTTGTAAGGCCGTCCGTTTTGATTAAGAAAAACCGCGCCGGAGCGGTGACGCAAACGGGCTAAGCGCGCTGCCACCGCTTCGTCGAAATGTACAAGCCGCGAACGACGTTTTGGCGTCGTGAGCGTTGCGGTTCGTGCTGACAGATCAACATTCGACCAATGAAGTCGGATCACCTCCCGTGCGCTTGCTCCAGTGCAACGCATGAAGATCACGATATTGCGGAAATGCGGACTGCAATTCGCAATGAATAGTTTCTGATCGTCATCGTTTGGCAGTTCAATCCGTTGCGCGACGTGCCGGGGTCGAGCAATACGCCAACTCGCGCACCAACCTCGGGATGCCGAGAATTTGAGTACCGCACTAATAACAGTATGGCAGCGCCGTGTTTGCGTTGAACGAGCTTTTCCTGGCCACAATTCTTCGGCGATTTCATCGATGAGGCACTGGTCAATCTGCGAAAGGTAAAGTTTTCCGATCCGCTTTAACAGCGGCGATCCGAGGTAGCGGCCCTCACCACCGTTCATGATGTACGCGTTTGCCGCTTCTGCGAAGCGAACCTGGGCGAGTGTGATGAATGGACGTGTACTACACGCGTTTCGACGAGATTTAGTGCGCGTGATATTCTTCAACGGGCGTGCGTGGCGCGCCATGACATCCTCCATCAGCATGGAGCGTGCGGCGCCAAGGGAAGCGATTCCCGTCGCTTCCCGGCCCCCGGCTTTGCTGGGGGCTCACTTTTGACCACCGACGCCGGCCCAAAAGGCCTGTTACGTGGAGCCTGTCATTTCTTGCTGGTAGGCAGCGGGCAAGCAAAGACAGGCGTCGAGCGTTTCCGCTCTAATCCCGCTTCGCTGTCTGCCCTGTACCGTGTGAGGCACGGTCTAACCCAAAGCTCTGGTACGCGTTGTGGGCGGCTTAAGAAGCCCTTATGCCCTTTTTTAGGACGGCCGACCGGTCTCTTGCCCGACCCCGTCCACAGCGCTGCAGCACCAATCGAACGCGTTGTGCAAGTATTCTATGAAAAATCGCTCCCAAATGTCTAGCTTCAAAGTCACAAAAAACGCCGCCGTCACGCATGACGGCGGCAACCTATTTCATCATGCAAAACGATTATCGGCGCCGGCTGGGGCCTCCGGAGCGCTCTCGATCCTCTGATCGATCATCCGACTGCTCCTCCTTCGGCGGACGCAGCACGATTTTGCAAACGCCATCGGCCCCGGGCAACGGCAGCGCCTGTAAGATGACGTTGTAGCTGCCGTCCGAGTTCTCAAAGGCCGCACCAAGCGGCTGCCAGAATGCGTCTCTGCCCTCGCGCTCGATAACGCTAAACGCGCGAAATGCCGGCTCGTGACTCTGTTTCGACATGCTCTTTCCTTTCAATGAGACAGGTTGATCGCATTGCGGATGAAGGTGAACGCATCGTCGAGCGAAACAGCTCGGTGATCGCCGAGATCGACATGCGAGAGTTCTCCTTCCTGCTCGCAAATCGTCGCGGCAATACCGACGTACAAGCGGCCATCTGCCGTCGGGCACAGTTCGATGCCAAAGAACTCGATCGTAGCGGCACCGATGTGGGTGGCGGCCATGGACCCGCCGATACCAGGTTCGTTCATCCGTTTTACTCCGTCTCGCGTGCTCAACATCGCGGGATGCGATGCTGGGCGACGAGACAGATAGCTGCTCGAATCATACCGCTCTCCCGCGACCCAGCAAGGTTGTGCTCTTGACGAGCGATTTTGCCAGCCGCCACAGCCACAACCTTGTTTGCAATACATTTCATTTCATTATCGGAATCGGGATCCCACTAACAATGGAGATCCCGCTATGTATTTTCGCAAATTCTTGGCTCTCATGATCTGCGCGATCAGCATCCCCGGGGATGCGCTCGCACAAGGTTCGCAGCGTTACCAAAGTTATCCAGACCACAACACAGCTTTCATAAATCACATGTGGGCTCTGGATATGTGGCTCCTGATGAGTATGGCGATCCTGCTCATCGGGGCCATCAGTTGTGCCTGGACAGACATTATTCGCGAGAAAGCTTCCGCGGAGGAAACGCAACTGCATCGCCAGGCGCGACTTATGCGTGAGATGACGGCACATCAAGACAACCACACCGACATGATGCGGAGCGAGATCGATCGCACCCGCACATACGGCGAATACCGGGAGCGTCCGGAGATCGCGGAACATGAGCGGCGCATCCGCGAACTCCGTAACAAGCTTCGTTGAGGGAGACTATCATGACCAAACACTATAGGGACAATGACATAGAGATCATTCCGCCGTCGCGACCGGTGTCGAACATCA
>JAYSPJ010000555.1:0-9437 GCA_043722155.1 Bradyrhizobium sp. | reverse complement strand
TGCTCGCGGCCGGAGACGTCGTTCAGCACCCGCGGCACGAAGCCGTATTCCTCGAAGGCGCGGCGATTGTCGCGTACCGAGGCGTCGGTCTCGGCGCCGCCCGAGATGTAGCCATAGAGGAATTTCGGCAGGCGGCGCCGGGCCGTCGCCTCGAAATCGTCGAGCGAAAGGTAGCGCCGCAAGGCGCGGGGAACGGCGCTGGTTGAGCGATTCACCGTGGGTGGCGGCGGGGATTTTGCGGTCGCGGTTTTATCGTGCACGTTGGCGAGCCTTCTTTTGAGGTTTTGTAATGGTGTGACAGCGCGGCATGAGGGTCAAGCTCCGCCGGGGGCGCCTGGCACCTACCGCCTGGCTGGGGGGCGGCCGCCGGGTTTCTGGTCTGACTTGTTGATGGACGCGCTGAGTTCCTGCAGCATGCGGCGGGCGTCGGTCAAGGCGGCGTCGGAGCGCTTGTCGAAACTCTGGATCAGTTCGCGCAGCGAGATCACGGTCGGAAGCAGGTCGCCGCCATATTTGGCGCTTCCGAGGTTCGCCAGAAACTTCTGGGTCTGGCCAAGGCCATCGTCGATGCCTTTCATGACATCGCCGGCGACATCGACGATGTCGGTGATCCGTCTGCCGTTGCTTGCCAGGCTCGCCGTAAACGTCTCGAAGTTGAGCAGTGTATCCTTCACCGCCACCTCATTGTCCTTGATGATCTTGTCGACGTTGCGCAGCGCCACCCGGATCTTTTCCTGCACGTCCAGCAGCGCGTCCGGATCGGCCGTCAGCACCGGCACACCGTCCTTGTCCAGCGGAACCGGGGGGCCGTCGATGGCGCCGCCGATCAGGGATATCGCCGCTACGCCGGTCAATCCCTGGAATTCGAGTCCCGCCTCGGTGTCCTTGCGGACCGGAGCGGTGTTGTCGATCATCGCCAGCGCCACCACCCGGCGCGGATTGTCCAGCGTCAGCGACACCACTTCTCCGACCCGGACGCCGTTCAGATTGACGCCGCCGCCCTTGTGCAGGCCGGATGCGGAGCCTTCAAAAACCACCCGAAGCGGAACCCGACCCTGGACGCCGGTGTACTTCCTGACACCGAGAAACGTGCCGAATCCCCCGGCGATCAGCGCCAGGGTCAACGATCCGATCATCAGGCTGCTCGCCCGCGGTTTCATGTCCAGAATCCAGCTGCCAACAGCGTCAAGAGATAGCGCACTTGCCGGTCCCCGTCACCGCTTTCCGAACAGCTGACGGCTCAGCCGGCGGCCGGGGGCTTGCGCGAGGCGACGAAAACGCCGGTCAGCACCAGCGCGAAGCCGATCACGTGGAACAGCTGCGGCCGTTCGCCGAGAAAAACGATGGCCATTGCTGCGCCGAACACCGGGATGACGTGAAAGAACGGTGCCGCACGGTTGGCGCCGATCAGGTGCACGCCGCGGTTGAAGCACAGATAGGCCACCGTCGAGGGGAACATCGCGACATAAAACAGCGTCAGCAGGTTTGCGGTGTTGAGCTGCATCACCGGCCGGGCGATCAGTTCCCAGATCAGCAGGGGAATCAAGACGGCGGCGCCGCAGCCGAACGTAAAGCCGACGAACGACAGGCCGTGGATCTGCGGACGCTTGAAGGACAGTGTCGAGTACAGCCCGAAGATCGCCAGCGCGGCGACGAAAATGATATCGCCGGTGTTGAATTCGATATTCTTCAGCGTCGTCAGGTCGCCGTGCAGCAGGATGACCAGCACGCCCACCAGCGACAGCGCGAGCCCGCCGGCTTGCGCCAGCGTCAGCCGGATCCCGAACAGCAGCAGCGACCATACCGCGACGAACAGCGGCGCGGCCGACTGCAGCAACAGCGTGTTCAGCGCCTGGGTGTGCTCGAGCGCCCAGTATTGCATGGTGTTGAAGGCGCCGATCCCGGTGATGGAAAGAACCACCATGGTGCCGAGCCGGCCGCGGATCGCGCCCCAGTCGCGCACCAGATGCTTCCAGGCGAACGGCAGGATGATGAGAAACGCCAGCGACCAGCGCAGGAACGACAGCGTGACGGGCGGAATATGCCCGGCGGCGAGCCGGCCGACGATGGCGTTGCCGGCCCAGCACAGCGCGGTGACGGAGAGCAGGAGATAGGGCTGGTTGGCGATCCAGTTCCCGGAAGGGGCGGCGCCGGTGGTGCGGTCGGAAGCAGACATTCTCGGAAGCCCGGTTCATGGCGCCGCGCCCGCCCGGCGCAGAACCGGGCCGGAATGTTGGCCCGGCAAGCCTCACAGACACGGATTTTCGCCGGCTTTCAATGGCGGAAGGCGCATCGCGACCATGCGCGCGGGTACTCGTCGACAGGCGCCCCGGCCCCCATGGCCGCTCGCGCCCTTGCTATCGAAGGTGCTTGGTCCGAATCGTCAGATCAACCGCCGTCGGCCTGACGATCGACGATGCGTTCCGCAAGGTGAACCAGCATGAGCTTCGTACGCTGGGTCTGCAGTTGGTGAAAGGCCCGCAGCAGGCGCAGTTCGAGCAGCGCCTGCAGGGAGTGCGCCGAAGAAGGTCCTGGTTTGATCCGTCTGGGTTTCGCATCGCTGAAGAAATGAAGTGGGATGTCAAGTGCTTGGGCGACCTGCATCAGGCGGCCGATGCCGACACCGTCTGATCGTTCATCATCTTTCTGCGGGTGATCGAACGCGGCATCGAGCACTTCGGCGAGATCGGCCTGGGAAAGACCGATCTCAAGCCATCTCGACTTCACCAACTGGTCGATCTGTCCGTCGGTCGGCTTACGCTCCGTCATCGCCTGGTCCTTCTCCGCGCAGAGGAAGTCTTGGGGACTTTCGGGCAAGATACTTTTTTGAATCCGGCAAACAGGTTCACCAGTGGCTCAGCTTCCTTGTAGGATTTCTGCAAATCCTTCGGATGGACGAACTCGTCGCGAAACCAGGGATACTTGCGGCCATCGAAGGACTGGATCGTCCACTCGATCAGTTGCTTGACCCGCGGTATCTTCTTCGCATCCGGATGATAGGCGAGCCAGATGTCGAGTTCGAACTTGACGCCGAGGTCCAGCGGTATCAGCGGATCGCCCAGCGCCGGCACATAGGTTGGCAACCAGCCGACGCCGGCGCCTTTCGCAATCGACCAGCCGCGGCACGATCCAAAATGTGCCGAGCCCCTCGGTCACGGCGAAATGGACTTCACCGCTCATGGCCGGGGCTGCCTGGTTGAGCGCGCGGTCGAGGCCGAAGGAAGCTTCTTCCATCTGCTTGGCTGCCTTGAGAACCCTCAATCCTTCCGGCGTCAGCCTGATGCCGTCGACGTGCCTCGTCATCAGGGTGGTCTTGTAGGCGTTTTCCAGCAGCGAGATTCGCTTCTTCAGAAAGTTGGCGGAGGCATTCAGTTCGGCGGCGGCCGCCCGAAAGCTGCCGATACGGGCAACTTCCAGGAATATCCGCACAGAGTCCCAGCTCGACACCCGCCCGGGCTGGTGCGCACCGGCGTGCGCACCCATGCTCTCAAAGGATCGCATACAATCATCCCATCTGCCTTCTATTGTTGCCAGAGATAGAGTGCTTTCGCAATCAAGAGAGGGTCAGTGACAACGTTTCAACCTGGATTTGTCGCGCGGGATCGCGCGAGCTTGTTTCACATTGGAGCGCCTAAGGTCCAATCATCAGGTCGAACTAACGTCATGAAGCCGGTTGCGAATGCAGTTCATTCGCGCGAAGAGTTTGCGCCTGATCGTGGAGATGCGTGGTGTTGAAGACGTGTGCGTCGCTGGCCGACGAGGCCGAGGCCGAGAAACTTCATCGCCTTGCGGTTCGCGCCAATTCAATTCTGGCATTCGTCGACTGCGACGACGAGCAGCGCCCGAAGTTGCGTGACGCAATCGTTGCGGCCATGCTGTGGGCGCAGGCCCAGTTGAAATAAATTCGAGACAGAGACCGCTCGCGCCCTCAAACCGTCAGCGCGTGCGCGACCGCGCCCGCGGCGATGGCGGCGTCATTGGGATCGATTTCGATCTGCAATCCGCGCTGCCCGCCGTTGACGAACACGGTCAGATGGCTCAGCGCCGCCTGTTCGATCGCCACCGGCACGCGCTTTTTCTGCCCGAACGGGCTGATGCCGCCGACATGATAGCCGGTGAGCCGCTCGGCATCGGCCGGGCGCATCATGTTCGCCGCCTTGCCGTCAAATGCCGCCGCGAGCTTCTTCATGCTGACTTCGCAATCCGACGGCACCACCACGCAGACCGGCTTGCCGTCGACCTCGGCCATCAGGGTCTTGAGCACGCGGCCCGGTTCGACGCCGAGCGCCTCGGCGGCCTGCAGGCCGATGCTCTCGGCGCTGGAATCGTAGACATAGGTGTGCAGCTTGAAGGCGCAGCCAAGCTTCCTGAGCGCAAGGGTCGCAGGCGTGGTCTTCGACATGGTGCCATTGCTCCGACGTCACGTGCCGGAGTTCTGATAGCAAATTCCCGGGCGGGCCGTCACGCCCGCCCGGAAAATCCCTGTTTTCGCCAACGCTCAGACATAGCCGAGCCAGCGCCAATAGGTTGCGCCGAGCAGCATGACCAGCGCGAGCGCGATCACCGTCAGCACCAGGCCGGTGCGGACAAAATCCTTCGCCTCGAAGGTCTCGGTGCCGTAGGCCACCATGTTTTGCGGCGCGTTCACCACCAGGATGAAACCGAAGCTGACCACGAACTGCAGCAGCATCGTCATGCCGACGATGTTGATGCCGGGCGTTGCGACACCCTGCAGTACCGCGATCACGATCGGGATCATGGCAGACGCCAACGCGGTAGCGCTGGCAAAGCCGAGATGGATCAACGTGAGAAACAGGCTGAGCGTGCCGAGAATGAACAGCGCGGTCGCGTATTTGAGGCCGAACTGGGCGACCGCAAGGTCGGCGAGCCATGACGCGCCCTTGGTCTGCAACAGTGCCGTTCCGACGCTGATGCCGATGCCGAACAGCACCACGGTACCCCACGGGATCCTCGGCTGGGCGTCTTTCCAGGTCATGATCCCGATCCCCGGCAGGAACATCAGCGCCACCGCCGCGAGCGTGGTCGATGAGGTGTCGAATTTGTGCAGCACGCCCTCGGTGGACCAGAACAGCAGCAGCGTCAGCGAGATCGCCAGCAGCTTCTTCTCCGAGGTCTTCATCGGCCCGAGGTCGGCCAGCGACTTGCGGATCTGCTCGCGGCCGCCGGGAATTTCCTTCACTTCGGCCGGCATCATCCACGTCATCACGAAGTAGAGCGCGATCGACATCAAAATGCCGAAGGGGGCTGCGGCGATGAACCATTCCAGCCAGGTGATGGACTTCTGCAGGGTCTTTTCAATGAAGCCGACCGCGACCATGTTCTGCGCGGCGGCGGTCTTGATGCCGACGTTCCAGATGCTGGCGGTCTGCACCGTCGTGATCATCAGCATGCCGGCGAAGACGCCTTTCCTGTTGACGCCGAATGCCGAGATGATGCCGAGCATGATCGGCACCAGGCAGGCGACGCGCGCCGTGGTCGAGGGCACCAGAAACGCCATCACGAAGCCGACCAGGATCGCGCCCACCACGACGTGATGGACCTCGCCGCCGACGCGCGAGAGAATCGTCAGGGCGATGCGCTTGTCGAGGCCGGTCGCGGTCATTGCGGCGGCGATGAACAGCGCCGACGCCACCAGCGCCAGCGCGGTGTTGGCGAAGCCGCTGAAGGCGAGGCCGAGCCCCGCGCTGGTGCCGAGCAGTACCTTGGGATTGGCCGGGTTTGGCGCCAGCCCGAGCAGAAACGCCATCAGTGTGGCGATCACCACCGCCGAGACGGCGTAGTCGAGCGCCTCGGTCATCCAGACGATCACGGCAAAGGCCAGCACCGCGAGCATGCGCTGGCCTGCGATCGAAAGGCCTTCCGGCGTCGGCAACAACAACACCGTCACCAGGGCCGCGACCGCGAGCAGGACACCCCAGTTCGATCGCAACCAGCTCGGCTGCGCCGGGGACGGGACCTTGGCGCCCGCGGGTATGGTGTCGATGGTAGCCATGAGATTTCCCCCTCGCTGCAATCATTGACGTGCAGTGCATCAGTTCTGGAGGGGAGGCTGTTGAGCAGGATCAAACGACGCGGCGCAACGCACATTGCGGTCAGACGAAAGGCTGACGCGACCGAGCCAGCCGTTACCTTGCGCGGCGCGGCCGCATCATCACCGCCACGCCGACGACGATCAGCAGCAAGGGCCACCATTGTGCCAGCAGCTTCTTCACTTCCACCACCGGCGCAATATCGAGATTGATCAGGAGAAAGATGACGCCGAGCAGGATCAGGATCACCGCGCCGATATGCAACCGCATGTTTACCTCCGCGACTGACTCAAGATCGGTGCCGACCGATTGCACCGCGTATCAAGTATCGACGCGGCGGGTGGACGACCTCGACCTGCTCAAGGGTGAACGGGAGCGCGCCGCGACCGTACCGCGAAAGGTTTCAGATCGGCGGCGGCGCCACGAAACCGAATCATGCGGCGATCGGTGTGAACGGCAGCGTCATCGCCACCAGCAGCGACCAGCGACGATATCGTCAGCACCGGATGGGGAAGGCCGCTCTCCGAAATGGTTATGCAATGCAATTGAAGCGCGGCGTGGATGCCGGATGCATGACGGCCCGAACGGCTGCGCCGTTGAAGGCCTTGCAACTCTACCCGCATCTCCGGTGCGGATTTGACCCACATCAATGTAGCGCCTCTGCGGCCCGATACTCTGTGTAATTAAAGATGTTCCCTTTGCCGACAGATCTCGAAAGGATCGCATCATGAGCAACGTCGGATCGGTCGACCGGATCGTGCGTCTCGTGGCGGGGCTTTTGCTGATCGCATTCGCCATTCCCATTGGCTTTCCGCAGACCGGCTGGAATTGGGTCGGCTGGATCGGCGTGGTGCCGATCTTGACCGCCGTCTTTGCGGTTTGCCCGGCCTACACGCTGCTCGGCATGTCCACCTGTCCCGCGAAACAGCAGGGCTGACGGGGCGTCAATCGCTCGACCCAGACCGCGGCGCCTGGATTGCCCAAAGAGGAGAGAACCCCATGGCAGCAAAATTCGGGATCGTGCTGGTTGCTTCCGCAGCATTGGGCGTCGGCGCGCTGTTGGCGAACGCCGCCACCGCGCAGCCCGGTCCGGGGCCCGGATTCATGGGCCCCGGCATGATGTCGGGTCCCGGCATGATGGGGCCGGGGATGATGGGCCGCCGCGGTTTTGGCGCGATGTGCCATCCGGGCGCCAATGGATTTGCGGAGTGGCGGGCCGACCGGATCGCCGAACTGGTCAAACTGACCGACGCGCAACGCGGCAAGTTCGATGAATTCAAGGCAGCGTCGATCAAGTCGGCGGAAGTGATGCGCAACGCCTGTCAGGCCGATGTCCCCGCAACCATCGTGGGGCGAACCGAGGCCATGGAAAAGCGCATGGATACGATGCTGCAGGCCGTCCGCACCATGCGGCCGGCGCTGGAGGCGTTCTACGCCACGCTGAGCGACGACCAAAAGGTCAGGCTCGATTCCAATTATGGCCGCGGCCGCTTCGGGCGCTGGCGTGATCGCTGGTGAATCGGGCGGAGCGCGGCTTGGCGCCTAAGCGCGCGGCATGAACGAAATACCGCAGACAGAAAGCGGCAGCCTGCTTGGGCGCTTGTGGAGCCGGCTCGGTCCCGGCCTCGTCACGGGTGCTGCCGATGACGATCCCAGCGGGATCGCCACCCACAGCCAGATCGGCGCGCAGTTCGGCTTCGGGCTGGCGTGGACCTTCGTGCTCAGTTTCCCCCTGATGGTCGTGATCCAGGAGGTCGCGGCCCAGATTGGTCGCGTTACCGGGCGCGGCATCGCGCACAATCTGCGGCGGCATTACTCGCGCTGGCTGTTGCGGCTGGTGGTGACGCTGCTTTTGGTCGCCAACATCATCAATCTCGGCGCCGATCTCGGTGCGATGGGGGCCGCACTTCAGCTTTTGATCGGCGGGCCGGATCAGCTTTATACCCTGTTGTTCGGCATCGTCTGTATCGTGCTCGAGGTCTGGCTCAGCTATCCGCGCTATGCCGCGGTGCTGAAATGGACGACGCTGTCGCTGTTCTCCTATGTCGCCGTGGTGTTCGTGGCCGACGTGCCGTGGTCGACTGCGCTGAAGTCACTGGTGATTCCGACCATCGAGTTCAACGGCGCATCCGCGATGGCGATGGTGGCGATCCTCGGCACCACCATCAGCCCCTATCTGTTTTTCTGGCAGGCCGGGCAGGAAGTCGAGGAGCAGCACCGCCACCACGCCAAGCCGCTCTGCATCTCGCCGAAGACGGCGGGGCCGGAGCTCGCCCGCATCCGCCTCGACACCATCGTCGGCATGGCCTTCAGTTCGCTGGTGTCGCTGGCGATCGTGTTCGCGACCGCGGCGACGTTGCACAGCCACGGCGTCACCGATATCGCGACCTCGGCGCAGGCCGCCGAGGCGCTGCGTCCGATCGCCGGCGAATTCGCCTTCGCGCTGTTCGCCATGGGGGTTATCGGCACCGGCCTGCTGGCCGTGCCGGTACTGGCGGGGTCGGCGGCCTATGCGGTCAGCGAGGTATTCGGCTGGGCCGAAAGTCTCGACGCCAAACCGAACGACGCCCGCGCCTTCTATGCAACGATCGCGGTGGCGACGCTGCTGGGTGCGGCGCTCAATTTCGTCGGGCTCGATCCGGTGCGGGCGCTGTACTGGGCCGCCGTCGTCAACGGCGTGCTGGCCGCTCCGCTGATGGCGGTCATGATGCTGATCGTGCGCAATCCGAAGGTGATGGGGCGGCTGACGGTGTCGCGCGCCATGGCGATCTGGGGCTGGGCTGCGACTGCGGTGATGGCCGCGGCATCGCTGGCGTTTTTCATCCTGCTTTAGTATGGCCATGACTCCGTGGCGTCAGACACTGCCTTTGCGCCGCCACAAATTTTCAGGGTATATCAATGGGTTGGAGGCCTTCCAACGCGGTCCCGTACCCCCTTCTCGCTTGCGTCGATAGCCCGCTTCCTTTATCCGATTGTGTGCCTCGCATGCGAGCGGCCCCGGCCGTGATTAAGGCTGGGCGCATGATCCGGAAGAACGGGAACCGTTTTTCCGGACCGATGATTCTCGTACCAAAACGGTTGCAGAGGGAAATCTTACGAAATGGCCAATGTCGTCGTCGTCGGCGCCCAATGGGGCGACGAAGGGAAGGGCAAGATTGTCGATTGGTTGTCGGAGCAGGCCGACATCGTCGTGCGCTTCCAGGGCGGCCACAATGCCGGCCATACCCTCGTCATCAACGGCATCACCTACAAGCTGGCGCTGTTGCCCTCCGGCGTATTGCGGCCCTCGAAGCTGGCCGTGATCGGCAACGGCGTGGTGTTCGATCCGCAGGCCTTCCTCGATGAAGTGACCAGGCTGAGAGGCCAGGGCGTCGCCATCAGCCCGGA
>JAYSPJ010000554.1:0-14191 GCA_043722155.1 Bradyrhizobium sp. | reverse complement strand
AAGCTTCAAGCCCCTCATCGCCTTCATGAAGGAAGAGAAGACGGCGATCGGCATTCAGCTCGCCCACGGCGGGCGCAAGTCGTCCTCGCAGCGCGCCATGGACGGCATGGGTCCGCTCACTCCGCAACAGATCGAGGCTGGAGCCAGAGTGTGGCAACCGGTGGGCCCCACCAGCGAACCCGTCGCGGATGGATGGCTTACGCCGCACCAACTCACCACCGAGGAATGCAGGGCGATGGTGCGCACCTGGGCAGCCGCCGCCCGGCATGCTGTCGATGCCGGGTTCGACGTGATCGAGATCCACACCGCCCACGGCTATCTGCTCGCCTCATTTCTTTCCCCCGTTTCCAACACCCGCAATGACGAATACGGCGGCGACCGCGACGGGCGCATGCGCTTGCCGCTCGAGATCGTTGAAGCGGTACGACGCGAAATGCCGGAAACGATGCCGCTGTTCGTACGCGTCTCCGCCGTCGACGGGGCTCAGAACGGCTGGAATCTGGAAGACACGGTCGCCTTCGCCGTCGAATTGAAGGCCCGCGGCGTCGACGTGATCGATTGCTCTTCCGGCGGCATCTCCGGCTCGGCGACCGCCGCGCAGGTTCCCCGCGGCCTCGGTTTCCAGGTGCCTTACGCGGAACGGGTCCGCAAAGAGGCGGGCATTGCGTCAATGGCGGTCGGCATCATTCTCGAAGCCGAGCAGGCCGAAGCCATCCTGGAGAAGGGGCAGGCCGACCTCATCGCTGTCGGCCGGCAATCTCAGTTCAATCCCAATATCGCCCAGCACTGGGCGCATGATCTCGGGATTAACGGCAGGTTCGAGGACTGGCTCCCCGAATATGGTTGGTGGCTCGAGAAGCGAATTCGAACCATCGAAGGGTTCGCGACACCGACCGGGATCGTCAAGCGACGTGCGTGAGATGTCGGCTCCACGGCAGTGGCGCCCGCATCCGGCTGGTCATGCGGACAAGGCCAGCGGCCTGGTGAAAGCGGCGCTGGCGGGGTGACGCAGTCCCAAGTTGGATGTCGTCCCCGCGAACGCGCGGACGGCGCTGCTGATGTTGGTATACCGATTCGAAAGCCTCCCGCCATGCTCACCGAAGCCTCCGACTACGAAACCCTCTATCGCGACTTCCGCTGGGATATCCCGGCGCGGTTCAATATCGCGACCGCGTGCTGCGACCGTCATGCCGACGGCAGCGGACGGCTGGCGCTGATCTATGTCGACGAGGACGGTGCGGCGACGCGCACCTCGTTCGATGCGGTGGCCGAGATGTCCCGCCGCTTCGCCAATGTGCTGAAGGCGGACGGTCTGGTTCGAGGCGACCGCGTCGCGGTGTTTCTGTCGCAGTCGCTGGAATTGCCGGTCGCGCATCTGGCGGCGTTTCGATCCGGCATGGTGTCGATCCCGTTGTTCGCCTTGTTCGGCGAGGACGCGCTGGAATTTCGCCTGGCGAATTCCGGCGCCAAGGCCATCGTCACCGATGCGACCGGCTGGGAAAAACTGGCAAAAATCCGCGACCGTTTGCCGGACCTGAAAGACATCCATGTCATCGGCGATGCCGCGCCGGCCGGAACAAAGCCGTTCTGGCCACAGCTCGAGTCGGCATCGGCGGAATTCGTCACCGTCGATACCTCGGCCGACGATCCCGCGCTGATCATCTACACCTCGGGCACCACCGGAAATCCGAAGGGTGCGCTGCATGCCCACCGCGTGGTGCTCGGTCATCTGCCCAATATCGAGATGTGTCACGATTTCCTGCCCAAGCCCGGCGACCTGATGTGGACGCCGGCCGACTGGGCCTGGATCGGCGGGCTGATCAACGCGCTGCTGGCGGCCTGGTATCACGCGGTGCCGATCGTCGGCCACCGCGCCCGGAAATTCGAGCCGCAGGCGGCGATGGCGATGATGGCCGACTACGGCATCCGCAACGTGTTCCTGCCGCCGACCGCGCTGAAGCTGATGCGGCAGGCCGGCGTCAAGCATGAAAGGGTCAAGCTGCGCAGCATTTTTACCGGCGGTGAATCGCTGGGCGGCGAATTGCTGGACTGGGTCCGCGCCACCTTCGGCATCGACGCCCACGAAGTGTTCGGCCAGACCGAGTGCAATCTGGTGATCGGCAGCAACTCGAGATTGTTTCCGATCCGGCCGGGTTCGATGGGCAAGGCGACGCCCGGCTTCGACGTCCGCATCGTCAACGAGAAGGGCGAGGAACTGCCGCGCGGAAGCCGCGGCATCATCGGGGTGCGCCAGCCCAATCCCTGCACCATGCTCGAATACTGGCGCAATCCGGAAGGGACGGCGAAGAAATACGCCGGCGGCTTCCTGCTCACCGGCGATCTCGGCATCCAGGATGACGACGGCTATTTCTGGTATGTCAGCCGCGAGGACGACGTCATCACCACCGCCGGCTATCGCGTCGGGCCGTCGGAAATCGAGCACACGCTGATGAAGCATCCGGCGGTGGCAATGTCGGCGGTGGTCGGAATTCCCGATCCGATCCGCACCGAATCGATCAAGGCCTGGATCGTGCTGCGGCCAGGCTTTGCGCCCGGTGACGCGCTGGCGCGCGAGATCCAGGACTTCGTCAAGGTGCAGCTCGCCGCGCATGAGTATCCGCGCTTCGTGCAATTCACGGACACCCTGCCGATGACCGCGACCGGCAAGGTGCTGCGGCGGGAGCTGCGGACGCTGGGGTAGGGCGCTTTCGCCGGGACGACGAGAGAGTTGTCGCGCGAACCGCCGATTTGACCCAGATCAATACGCGGCGAGCCGCCGCCTGCCCCAATGCCAAAAATAATTGGGAGGGTAAGACGATGGCGTCCATTTCCGGCAAAGTCGATCCGGTGGTGCGACGGATTGCGGCGGTCGATATCGCCGAGGCGCTGGGGCAGGGCCTGCGGGATTTCCAGGCGATGCCTCTCTATGGGCTGGCCTTCGGCGCAATCTATGCCGCGGGCGGCATTGCGATCCTGCTCTGCCTCACCGCGTTCGGCCTGGTCTATCTGGCCTATCCGCTCGCCGCCGGCTTTGCGCTGATCGGTCCATTCGTGGCGATCGGCCTGTATGAAATCAGCCGCCGCCGCGAGGCCGGTCAGGCCATCTCGATATCCGGTATCTGGTCGACGGTGAAGACGCGCAGCGAAATCGGCTGGATGGCCTTTGTCACCTTGTTCGTATTCGTGATCTGGACGTACCAGGTGCGCCTGCTGATCGCGCTGCTGCTCGGGCTGAATGCCTCGTTTTCGAGCCTGCAGCAATTCATCACGGTGGTGCTGACCACCAGCGAGGGGCTGTGGTTTCTCCTGATCGGCAATGCGGTCGGCGCGGCGCTGTCGCTGATCCTGTTCTCGCTGACGGTGGTGTCGTTCCCACTGTTGCTCGACCGCGATGTCGATTTCGTCACCGCGATGGTCACCAGCGTGCGCGCGGTGGTGACAAGCCCGCTGCCGATGGTCGGATGGGCCGCCGTCATTGTCGTTCTGCTGGTGGTCTCGTCGCTGCCGTATTTCCTCGGCCTGGTGGTGACGCTGCCGGTGCTCGGCCACGCCACCTGGCACCTCTATCGGCGCATCGTCGCGCCGGTGCCGGCCGAGGGCTCCTGATCAGGTCGTATTCAGCACCGATCGCAGCATCAGCGCCAGATCGTGCCGCCGGAAAGGCTTGTTCAAAATCCGCGCATCCCGGCCGGGCCCATCGCGCGATGTGACCGGATGTTCGCCGTAGCCGGAGGTGAAGAGAACCTTGAGTTCAGGCCGCAAGCGCGACGCTTCCTCGGCAAGCTGCAGCCCGAACATGCCGCCGGGCATCACGACATCCGTGAACAGCAGGTCGATTTGCCCCGACCGGCGCAACATGTCGAGTGCCGCCGGCCCGTCGCGCGTCACGATGACGCGATAGCCAAGTTCCTTCAATTCGTTTTCCACATACGAACGCACGATGTCGTCATCTTCGACGACGAGAATGGTTTCGCTGCCCGCGGGCGTGGCGATCCGATCGGGGAGCGTCGAGTCGGTCACATCGGGCGCACCGATACGGGAAAAGAACAGCTTGATGACCGTGCCATGCCCCGGCTCGGAGTCTATTTTCATCGACCCGCCGGATTGCTGCGCAAATCCATACACCATGCTCAGGCCGAGGCCGGTGCCTTTGCCGACTTCCTTGGTGGTAAAGAATGGCTCGAAGGCGCGGGCGGCCACTTCCGGAGTCATGCCGCTGCCGGTATCCGTCACTGCAACCATGACATAATCGCCGGGCCGAGCGGTGCCATTCTGCTCCGCATTGGCTTTGTCGAGCGCCGCATTGCGAACCTCGACCGTGAGCTTGCCGCCTTCGGGCATGGCGTCGCGCGCGTTGAGCACCAGGTTGAGAAGCGCGGACGCCAATTGCCCGGGGTCGACGCTGGCCAGCCACAGGTTACGATCGAGCAGGAATTCACACTTGATATGTTCGCCCAGGGTTCGTCGCAGCAATTGTTCCATGCCGAGAACTTGTCGGCCGATGTCGATGTCCTTCGGCATCAAGGGCTGCTTGCGCGAGAACGCGAGAAGGCTCCTGGTAAGCTCCGCACCGCGCTCGGCGGCGGTCACGATGCCCTCGGCGAATGAGCGCAGTTCCGCATGTGGCGCCAGCTTCTCGGCGATGTGTTCCGCATTGCCCAGGATGACGGTCAAGAGATTGTTGAAGTCGTGCGCCACGCCGCCGGTGAGTTGACCCATGGCCTCCATTTTCTGGGACTGGCGGAGTCTTTGATTGAGATCGTCGATGGCGACGCGCTGGCGTTCGAGCGACTCGGCGGTGCCATTGAGCAGCATCATCAGTCCGCCCAGTTCGCCGCGCGGATACGGCGGAGCGATCCGCACGCTCAAATCGCCAAGTCCGAGTTTCGTCGCCATCGCGGCGAGGCGTCCGACCTGACGACCGACACCGACTTTCGCCAGAATCCATACGCCTGCGAGCAGCAGCAGCGAGGCCACCGCCAGAATCGCCAGATCCTCGTAAAGGCGGCGGTTTGCGCCAGCAACCAGCGTGTCCTTGGGCAATCCGACCATGATATGAAGTCCGGCATCCCGGATCGGAGACGAGCGGGCGACGGCCCAGGCGTAAGTCCGGCCATCGGCATCGGTCGTCTCGCGGAAATGCTCGCCGGCCGGTCCTGCCGCCAACCGGAACAACTCGGAGTTCGCGATCGAGGCACCCGCGGCCTCGGCGCGATACCTGCCCGGATGGGTAACAAGGACCGTCCCTTTCCTGTCGACCAGCAGAATTTCCCCGGCGCCTGCGCGTTCGTTCATGAGGCGCGTGTAATGATACACGGCGAATTTCTGCAGATTGAACGAAGCGAGCAGGACGAATTTCAGCTCCGCGGTTTCCGAGCGCACGGGGTAGGCGATCTGCAATACCGATATCTCCGTCAGCCGGCCGAACGCCGGCTGCAGCGTTACGATCCCGGTCGCGACCAGGGCCTGCTTGAAGTATTCGCGATCCCTGAGGTCGAGGCTGCGGTTGCTCCGCAGCGAGTCGCAGAACAGGCTGCCGTCCGGATCGATGGTCAATATTCCGGTAAACTGCGGATATTCCTCGCGCACGGCGGAAAGGAAGGCCGAACAAGCCGCCCTGTCGCGGGTGTCGAGGTCGCGGGCGCGGGCCAAACCGTAGTGAAGTTGGGCTGTGCCCTGGATCTTCTCGTCGAGGTCGTTCGAAATATCATTGGCCGTCGCCGACAGATTGACCAGGGCGGCGTTTATTTCGCTCGCGCGGTTCTGGACAAAGCGCAGTCCCACGAGGCCAGCCGGCACCAACATTGCCACGATAACCAGTATCAGTAGCCGGGTGCGCAGGCTCATCGGTCTGTTATATCCGCGCTCAAATCAGGTATTTTCGTGCGATCGCATAATGTGCGGCACGTGGATGCAGTCAATCCACAGGAGTCGATCAAAAATGCCCGGGACAGATCGAGGCAGCACGATTCTCAATGGATTTGTACTGGAATACCCCAAAGGAAGTCTACAGAGTTAACCGGCCGCAAGCGAGGACGAGGGAGCGAACCTTGTTGCAGCATCCCTGATCGTCATTGCCGGGCTTGACCCGGCTTGACCCGGGCATCCACGTCTTCTTATCGCACTCGCTTTGGGATAAGATGTGGATGGCCAGGACAAGCCCGGCTATGACGCCATTTTTGGCTTTTGCGAGTCCCCCATGTCCCTTCAGGTCTACCTCGCCTTCGTTGTCGCCTGCATCGCACTGGCGCTGCTGCCGGGTCCAGTGGTCACCCTGATCATCGCCAACGGCCTGCGCTACGGCACCTCCGCGGCGCTGATCAACATCGCAGGCGTGCAGGCGGGCCTCGCGATCGTGATCGGCATCGTCGCGGTCGGACTGACCTCGCTGATGGCGACCATGGGCTACTGGTTCGACTGGGTACGGTTTGCCGGTGCGGCCTATCTGGTCTGGCTCGGCATCAAGCTGATCCGCAGCCCGATCGAAGGCGTCGATGCCGACGCGCCGCCGCCGCCGCGCGGCGGGTTCTTCCTGCAGGGTTTTGTGGTGCTGCTTTCCAATCCCAAGGTGCTGGTGTTCTTCGGCGCGTTCATTCCGCAGTTCGTCGACATGAACAAGGACCATTTCTCGCAGGTGGCGCTGCTCGGCATCACCTTCATGGTCACCGGTGCGGTCACCGATTCGATCTACGCGCTGCTGGCCGGCCGCGCCCGCCTGTTCTTCTCGGCGCAGCGCACCCGGCTGGTGTCGCGCATCTCCGGCGGGTTCATGATCGGCGGCGGCATCTGGCTGGCGTTGACGCGGGCGCGGTAGATTCTGCTGTGGCTGATCGCAGCGGGGCTGTGGGCCGCCGCGTATTGGATGGCGACGGCGGGCTAGCACTGACTATGTGAGATCGGTGAGTCGCTTGCTGCCCATGCTTCGAGACGCTCGCGTTGCTCGCTCCTCAGCATGAGGTCGTTGTGTTTCAACAAGCTAGATCTCATGCTGAGGAGGCCGCGAAGTGGCCGTCTCGAAGGATGGGCTGCAACACCGATTTGTTATCCCAGGTACTAGACCAGCCGCTGCGCCCGCATCACCGTTTCGATCTCGCCGAAAATCCGCGCCAGCCGGTCCGCCCACTGCCGTTGCCCGGCGGGATCCGCGATCAGGTCCTGGCGGATTTCGATTCCGGTGTTCATCAGGCCGCGCGCTTCGCCGTGCACCGGAATGCCGTAATCGGTCTCGTCGCTCACCGCATAGGGCTCGTTGTCGCCGACCACGAGATCGGTCTCCGCACGCAGCAGTTTTAGCAATAGCGGCGGTAGCCTCGTGTCGCGGTGATAGAGCGTGCCGATATGCCAGGGTCTCGCGACGCCGGCATAGACCGGCGTAAAACTGTGCAGTGCCACCAGCACGGTCGGCATGCCGCCGCGCAGGCGGGCGTCGATCGCCTCGGCGATGCGGCGATGGTAGGGATCGAAGATGTGCCGGCGCCGCGCCTCCGCCGCGCCGCGCGCAAGGCCTTCGTTGCCGGGAATGATCGTGGCCTCCGACATCACGGGGATCGAGCTTGGCGCGGCGGGCGGCCGATTGCAGTCGATCACCAGCCGCGAATAGCGCTGCGCGATCAGATGCGCGTCGAGCTGCTGCGACAGCGCCTCGGCGACGCCGGCAATGCCGATGTCCCAGGCGATGTGGCGGGTCAGTTCGCCAGCCGGCACCCCGAGGCCGCCGAGCGCGCGCGGGATCAGGCGGCCGTAATGATCAGCAGTCAGCAGGAACGGCGAGCGGCCATGCGCATTTTGTTCGAGAACCGGCGGAACCTCCTCATTTCCGAGGAGTAGGGGTGTGTCGCCCGCGTTGTCCAAAGTCATGGCTTGCCTGTTGCCTGTCGAAGCAGCATACCGAGTTAGAAATGAGCAGCGATCGGTATAGATTAGATTGCACGAAATCACGATGATGACGTCAACGATGCCGCTCCTGACGATCCATCACAAGACCGAATATCGCTATGCCCACCCGGTGGCATTCGGCGAACACCGCATCATGCTGCGCCCGCGCGACGGTCACGACCTGCGCATGCTGTCCGGCAGCCTCGAGATCACGCCGCCGCCGATGTCGCTGCGCTGGATCCACGACGTGTTCGGCAACAGCGTCGCGATCGCGACCTTCGACGAGCGCGCCGAAACCCTGACGTTCACCTCCACCGTCACGGTCGAGCACAGTCCCGCCGATGAGTTCGCGCTGACCGCGGACGATCCGGCGTACTTCTATCCGTTCCTCTACAACAACGAGGAGTTTCCCGACCTCGTGCAATACATCGCGCCGCAATACGGCGATCCCGATGGCGAACTGTCCGCCTGGGCGCGAAATTTTCTCGACGGCGAGGGGCCGACGCCGACCTTCAACATTCTCTCCGGCATGACCCACGGCATCCGCGAGCAGTTCACCTACCGCAAGCGGCATGAGCACGGCACCCAGCATCCGCTCGACACGCTGCAGACCAGGTCCGGCACCTGCCGCGACTATGCGCTGTTCATGATCGAGGCGCTGCGGCGGCTCGGCATCGCCGCGCGTTTCGTGTCGGGCTATATCTTCATCCCGGGCGACCGCGCCCATGGCTATGTCGGCGGCGGCAACACCCACGCCTGGGTGCAGGTGTACCTTCCGAGCGCCGGCTGGATCGAGTTCGATCCGACCAACGGCATCGTCGGCACCCGCGACCTCGTCCGCGTCGCGGTGGCGCGCGATCCGCGCCAGGCGATTCCGCTGCACGGCACCTATCTCGGCTCCGCCGATGCGTTCGTCGGCATGGAGGTCAGCATCAACGTCGTCTCCGTAACTGAAGACGCAGAGGCCTGATGATGGAAATCAAGGTAGGATTCGAGATTGCCTACGCGGCGGCGCAGCCGACACCGATGGTGATCATGCTCAGCATTCACCCCTCGCGCTTTTCCGACATCGTCGGCACCGAGAGCATCATTGCCGAACCTGATGTGCCGATCGGATTCTACCGCGACAGCTTCGGCAACGTCTGCGGCCGGCTGGTGGCCCCTGGCGGCGGCGTCACCCTGCGCGGCTCTGCGCGGGTGCGCGATTCCGGATGGCCCGATGTGGTGATGCCCACGGCGCAGCAGGTCCCGATCGACCAGCTGCCGGACGAACTGATGCTCTATCTGATGCCGAGCCGCTACTGCGAGACCGACAAGCTCACCGATCTCGCCTGGTCGCTGTTCGGCAACACCCAGCCGGGCTGGGCGCGGGTCGCGGCGATCACCGAATTCGTCCACCACCACGTCACCTTCGGTTATCAGCACGCGCATCACATGAAATCGGCGCACGACGTCTACGAGCAGGGCGCCGGCGTCTGCCGCGACTTCGCGCATCTGGCGCTGACGTTCTGCCGCTGCATGAACATCCCGGCGCGGTACTGCACCGGCTATATGGGCGATATCGGCATCCCCCCGGATCCGGCGCCGATGGATTTCTCCGGCTGGTTTCAGGTCTATCTGTCCGGCCAATGGTACACCTTCGACGCCCGGCACAACCACCCGCGGATCGGCCGCATCCTGATGGGCACCGGCCGCGACGCCGCCGACGTGGCGCTGACCACGAGTTTTGGGCGGATGGATCTGGTGAAGTTCGTCGTCGTCAGCGACGAGGTGGCGACGGCTTAGGCGCTTCCGTCATTCCGGGGCACGCGAAGCGTGAACCCGGAATCTCGAGATTCCGGGTTCGATGCTTTGCATCGCCCCGGAATGACGCGTTAAGAGTAGTGCATGATATCCGATCGTCTCTTCGTCTACGGTACGCTGATGCGCGGCTTCGACCATCCGATGGCGCAGCTGTTGTCGCGAGCTGCGGATTTCATCGGCGAGGCGCGCTGCCGCGGCCGGCTTTATTTGATCAAGCATTATCCCGGGCTGGTGCCGTCGGACGATCCCGCCGACCTCGTGTTCGGCGAATTGTACCGGCTGCACCAACCGGAAGCGCTGCTGCGCGAGTTCGACATGTACGAGGCCTGCGGCGAGGGTTTTGCCGAGCCCACCGAATATATCAGGCGGATGCTGCCGGTGACATCGGGGGATCAGGCGGCGGGCGAGGTCTGGACCTATATCTACAACTGGCCCGTCGCCGGCCTGCCGCGGATCGCCTCGGGGCGGTTTCTGGAGCCGTAGTTTGCGCCGTGCTTACCCGCTCAGATCGACCCGCGTCATCCGGATATCGACCTCGCGCTCGACGTAGCTCCATTCCTCGGTGCCGCGCAGCGCCCGCACCAGATCCTCGAAGAACAACGCATTCTGCGGCGCGTATTCGAACCAGGCCAGAAAATCAAACGGCTCGCCGAGATCGCGGCAGTGATAGAGCTGCCGCGCGATCATCGGCAGGTATTTCAGGCCGACGGCGATATGGTGCGACTGGTCCTCGAAAATCCGCCGCCGTTCCTCCTGAGTCAGTTCCCACCACGCCGCCGATTTCCTGATCGGGATCAGCGCCGCACAGCTCGCCTCGGGGCGGCCGAGTCCGGCCTGCGCTTCGGCCAGCAGCGTCTTCTCGGGCCGTTCGACATAGCGAACATGGCTGGCGACGCCGGCCAGCCGCCACGAGGTCTGCGACGGCAGCAGCGGAAGTGCGATGGCCTCGGAGTGCACCACCGACAGCGAGGGCATCGCGGCCGGCGACGCACCCTTCACCGGCGCAAGCGCCGTAATCCGCCACCCGCCGCTCTGGCCGCCTCTGAAGGTCGTGAACATGCCTCATCGAAGCGTGGAACCGGGCGGCGATCAAGAGGTGGGGTCATTCCGGGATGGTCCGAAGGACCAGACCCGGAATCTCGAGATTCCCCGATGTGCATTGCACATCTGAGGTTCACGCTGCGCGTGCCCCGGAATGACCGGTTGGGGAGGGATCAAGCCCGCTTTTTCGGCTTGGCCTTCTGCTGCATGTAGGAACGCAACACCGCGTTGATGCGGCGCTGGTAGCCGTCGCCTTCCTGCTTGAAGAAGTCGAGCACGTCCTCGTCGACGCGAATGGAGATCGCCTTCTTTTTCGCCGGGATCACCAGAACGGCGTCGGACCAATCGATATCGATCGGAGCTGCATCGGGGTCGTTGGCAACGGCTTTGGCGATGTCCTCGTCAGTCAACGCGTCGACGCGGGCCCAGTCAGTCTTGCCCTTCCTGCGGTCGCCCCACTTTCGCGTTACGATAGTCTCTTTCTTCATTTTTCCTTGCGCGACGCGCTGAGATAATCCGGATCATTTCGGCTCGTTGTGTGAACACCACGAGGAATAATCGATTGTCCGAATAGCCTAAAGCGGTCCAGCGCTCCTCATTGTTGCGATCCGATCGGCGAAGAATGATCGGTCCATAGAAAACCTCAATCGCGCTATCGAAATCGATGCCGTGCTTGGCGAGATTCAACTCGCGCTTTTGGTCGTCCCATTCGAATGACGCCGGTGAAAGGAATTCAAAGTCGGACCCATCGTCGGCCATTTTCTAACTTCCTTCCTCAGTTCAGTTGTCATTTGGACGGGTCCTTTCTAGTGCGCACAATCGCGCGGTTTATTGATATGGAAGGCAAGTGAGAGTTGTATATACGATTGTATTCATGATGTCAAGTTGCGCGAACTGCCGTCGTCGCGGCTCCCTGTGAATAGCGGCTAGAATCCCAACAATTCTCGTATTTTACGTACGCCACCCTATATCCCTAGTCGGCTGGCACCTTGGCCGCGACTCACCGCAAAATATCCCACATGCGCTTCACGCCCCAATTTCTCGACGACCTGCGCGCCCGGCTTCCGGTTTCGGAAGTGGTGGGCCGGCGCGTGAAGCTGAAGCGGGCAGGGCGGGAGTGGAAGGGGCTGTCGCCGTTCCAGCAGGAAAAATCGCCGTCCTTCACCGTCAACGACCAGAAGGGATTTTATCACGACTTCTCCTCCGGCAAGCACGGCGACATCATCTCGTTCCTGATGGAGACCGAGGGCGTCGGTTTTACGGAAGCGGTCGAGCGGCTGGCCTCGATGGCCGGCATGCCGCTGCCCGCCGCCACCCCCGATGCTGCGCGCCACGAGCAGCGCCGCAAGACGTTGTACGATGTGATGGAGCTGGCCGCGAAATTCTTCGCCGATACGCTGGCCTCGCGCGCTGGGGCCAAGGCGCGCGGCTATCTCGCCGACCGGGCGATTTCGCCGGCGGTGCAATTGCAGTTCCGCATCGGCTATGCGCCGGGCGAGCGCTTTGCCCTGAAGGAATATCTCGGCGCCCAGGGCATTCCGGTCGAGGACATGGTGGAAGCCGGATTGCTGGTCTCGGGCGACGACATCCCGGTGCCGTGGGATCGCTTCCGCGACCGCGTGATGTTTCCGATCACCGACCTGCGCGGTCGGGTGATCGCGTTCGGAGGCCGCGCGCTGGAGAAGGACGTTCCGGCGAAATACATGAATTCGCCGGAAACCCCGCTGTTTCACAAGGGCGACAATCTCTACAACCTCGCTGCCGCGCGGCTCGCCACCCATAACGGCGCCGCCCTGGTGGTGGTGGAAGGCTACGTCGACGTCATCGCCATGGTCGGGGCAGGCTTTCCCGCCAGCGTCGCGCCGCTCGGCACGGCGCTCACCGAAAACCAGCTGGTGCTGCTGTGGAAGATGGCGGACGAGCCGATCCTGTGTTTCGACGGCGACAAGGCCGGACAGAAAGCGGCGTGGCGCGCCGCTGAATTGGCGCTGCCGCTGTTGGCGCCGGGAAAAAGTCTGCGATTTGCATTGTTGCCGGAGGGGCAGGACCCGGACGATCTCGCCCGCTCCGGCGGCCGCGGCGTGATCGAGGAAGTGATTGGTGCGGCGCGCGGCCTCGCCGACGTGATCTGGTCCCGCGAGATCGAAAGCGGCTCCTTCGCCACGCCCGAGCGGCGCGCCGCGCTGGAGGCGCGGATCAAGGAACTGACAAATGGCATCCGCGACGAGGTGGTGCGGCGCTATTACCGACAGGATCTGGCCGAGCGGCTGCAGCGCACCTTCGCGCCGGAAGGCGGCCGCGGCGGCTACGGCCGCGGCAATTTCCGCGGCGGAGGCGGCGGCTTCGGCGGCGAATCAGGCCGCCGGTTTGCGCCCCGCACCACCTTCACGCCGGGGGCTGCGGGCCGAATCGAGCCGCGCGGCCGCGGGCAAGCCTCGGCCGGCAGCCAGACCATCAACCGCGGGCCCTATCAGGCGGCGAGCCTTCAATGGGCCCTGAGCCCGATCATGCGCGGCCAGCGCAGCGCGATTTCCCGCCGCGAGGCGCTGATTCTGCAGTCCCTGATCAACCACCCCTGGCTGCTGCACGATCACCTCGAAGAGGTGGCGGCGCTGGAACTGGCCCATCCCGAGGCCAACAAACTGCGCGCCGGCATCATCGCCGCCTTCGCCAGCGACCACCACCAGAGCCCGGAGCCGGAAGAAGCGGCCGAGAAAATGCGCGCCGACATGGCTGCGCGAGGATTTCTGGAGGTTCTTCAAAGGGTTGAGCGGGCGATCACGACCCAGGCGGTGTGGGGCGTGCAGGTCGGCGCCGCCCGCGAGGACGTTCTTTCCACCTGGCACCAGCTGGTCTCCTTGCATCGCCAATGGCACTCATTACTTAGGGAATTGAAGGATGCCGAGCAGGCCCTCGGTGACGAGGCCAGCGAAGCCAATCTGGCGTGGCTGCGCGATATCAAGGCCCGGCTGGAGGAAGTGGACGGCACCGAGGCCCTGATAGAGGGTTTCGGCGAGTTGTCGGGCCGGTCCCAGCGGAGCGTCTGATCAAAAATGATTTGGACGGCGGTCGCCGGAACCGCGAAAAGACTCGCCAAACCCATGGTTTGGCTGCAAAAACAGGGCTGGCAAGGTTAATCGAAGCTTAAGAGCCCGCGGGCTAAGAGTTCGAAACCGGCGAGAGATTTTTTCAAGGGGTGGCGAGATTCAGCGCCGCCCTTTCCGCGTCGTAAGCGACACCCAATTCAATGCGGGAAGCGGCAACGCCCCGGCATGAGCGCGTTTGGAGAGCAATGAATGGCCACCAAGGCAAAGACGCTGCAGGTCAAAGACAAGGAAAAAGACGACAAGGCAGCGGACGCCCCTGAGAAGGATTCCCCGGACGCGCCGTCGCCGTTGCTCGACCTGTCGGATGCCGCCGTCAAGAAGATGATCAAGCAGGCCAAGAAGCGCGGCTTCGTGACCTTCGATCA
>JAYSPJ010000553.1:0-8428 GCA_043722155.1 Bradyrhizobium sp. | reverse complement strand
GTTTTCCCAGTAGGCCATGTGCTGCTTGAGCTGGGGATTGACCAGCGAGGTCAGCGCCTGATTGCAGACTTTGCGCACCAGCGGACGCAGCAGCGCCGGTGCGCGCTTCGGCATCAGCGTGAACAGCAGCTTCAATAGCAGCGGCGACATCGCCGAGCCTTCGGCGTAGTGCAGCCAATAGGTATAACGCAGCCGCTCCGGCGTTTTGGGCAACGGGATCAGGCGTCCCTCGCCATAGGTATCGATGATGTATTCGGCAATCGCGCCCGACTCCGCGACGGTATTGCCGTTGTCGGTAATGACCGGCGATTTGCCGAGTGGATGAACCGCGCGCAGTTCGGCCGGCGCCCGCATGTCGGGCTGGCGCTGATAGCGGACGATCTCGTAGGGAACGCCGAGTTCTTCCAGAAGCCACAACACGCGCTGGGATCGGGAATTGTTGAGGTGATGGACGGTGAGCATGGCGGTTCCCCCGGGAGCATGGCGCGTTGGCGCGGCGGCGCATGGTCGTGCCAGCCGCACGTCGGAAAGTCGAGATGTCCACCGGCGATATTACCCGGACGTTATTGACTGCGCCAATTTACCCGGATAATAACTCCGCCCTGAACTGAGGAGTTTGTCGTGAACCCGGAATCTGGCCCCGCTTGCATCGCCTTCGAGGGCGACCGGCGTATCGCGTCCGGCGATCTCCGCGAGGTCGCGCGCACGGTAAAAGGCACGCTCGAGCGCCGCAAGGATGCGACGATCATTGTTTTCGACGGCAACACCAGCGCGACGATCGAGATCGATTTCCGCGGCTCCATGGTGGATGTTCTGGCGCGATTGCCTGATGACGCCGGCGCGCCCATCCCGGTTGAAGACGCCGCGATCTCCGCCCCGCGCGGTCCCGGCCGTCCGAGATTAGGGGTGGTCGCGCGCGAAGTGACGTTGCTGCCGCGGCACTGGGAGTGGTTGGCCAGGCAGCCCGGCGGCGCCTCGGTCGCGATCCGCAAATTGGTCGAGCAGGCAAGCCGGACCAGTGAACACAAGGACCGCATCCGGCAGGCCCAGGAAGCAGCCTATCGTTTCATGTCGGTCACGTCAGGCAACAAGCCGCATTACGAGGACGCCATCCGCGCGCTATTTGCCGGCGACGCCAGCCGATTCGAAAATCTGATCGCCGAATGGCCCGCCGACATACGCGGGCACACATCGAGGCTCGCGGAGCGCGCGTTCGATCGCTCACCGCAGGCAGGCGCCTCCGGTTGATCCCGCCGATGCGAACCGCTAGGCTATTGAAATGACAGGGATCATATAAGATGCCGTCGTATCCGGGAGACTGCCGCTGGAGTCCAACGATTCATCCGGCGATTTCTTTCGCTGTTCGCTGCTCCCTGTTCGCGCTCTAACAACAACAAGAAGGAGTTTCGCAATGCGCGTTCTCGTGGTCGGCGCCGGCGCCATCGGCGGATATTTCGGCGGCAGGATGCTCGAGGCCGGCCGTGACGTGACCTTCCTGGTCCGCCCGCGGCGCGCCGCGGAGCTCGCCAGCGCCGGCCTCGTGATCCGGAGTCCGAACGGCGACGTGACGCTGAAGAGTCCGCCGACGGTGCAGGCCGACAAGCTCACCGGGAAATTCGATGTCGTGTTGCTGAGCTGCAAGGCGTTCGATCTCGACGACGCCGTCAAGTCGTTTGCGCCGGCGGTCGGGCCGCAAACCTCGATCATTCCGCTGCTCAACGGCATGCTGCACCTGGATGTGCTCGACGCCAGGTTCGGGCCTGAGCGCGTGCTGGGCGGGCTCTGCGCGATCGCCGCCACCCTCAACGAAGCCCGCGAGGTGGTTCAGCTCGCGCCGATGCAGTCGCTCAATTTCGGGGAGCGCGACGGCAAACTATCGGATCGGGTGCGCGCCATCGCCGCGGTCATGGCGAGCGGCAAGCTGGGCGCGGTGGCCAGCGAAAACATCGTGCAGGAGATGTGGGAAAAGTGGGTGTTCCTGGCCGCGCTCGCGGCCTCGACCTGCCTGATGCGCACCTCGATCGGCAATATCCTGGCGGTGCCCGGCGGCAAGGATTTCGTCCTCGGTGTGCTCGATGAATGCAGCGAGGTTGCCGGCGCCGAAGGTCATGCGCCGAGCGGTCCGTTCTTCCAGCGCACGCGCGGCATGCTGACATCGGATGGTTCGCAGATGACCGCGTCGATGTTCCGCGACATCAAGGCTGGCGCGCCGGTCGAGGCCGACCATGTGATCGGCGATCTGATCGCGCGCGGCGACGCTGCAAAAGTGCCGGTGCCGAAGCTCCGCATCGCCTACACGCATCTCAAGGCCTATGAGAGGCAGCGGGGGTGATACGCCCCCAATTTCTTTCGTCGTCCCTGCGGAACGCAGGGACGACGAACTACAGATGCGCCAGATAATGCGCCAGCGCCTCGATTTCCTCTTCGCTGAGGGAAAAGGCGACATTCGCCATTGCCGCCATGCCGCCGCCGGATCGCACGCCGGACTTGTAGTCGTGCAGCGCCTTCAGGAGATAGTCCTGGCGCTGGCCGGCTATGCGGGGGACCGCTTTGCCCCCGGCATAGCCGTCGGCGTGGCACGAGGCGCAGCGCCGCCCCGCGGCGGCCTGCGCGCCCTTGGCTGATAGATCCGGATTATCGTCGGCTTTCGTCTTGGGCGGCGTCAGCGAGGCGAAATAGGCGCCCAGATTGCGAATATCGTCATTGCCGAGTTGCTCGACGATCGGCTGCATCTGCTCGTTCTTGCGCGTGCCGGCGCGAAAGAACACCAGCTGCCACTGAATGAACTGATCGGGCTGGCCGGCGAGCGATGGAGTGTTCTCGATCCGCGAAATGCCGTCTTCGCCATGACAGGCGATGCAGGTTTCGGCCTTTTGCCTGCCGGCGACGATGTCGGCGGCATGGACCGCGACACCGGTCACGGCAAGGACGAGACCGCAAAGTGCATGCAGTACGGACCGGCGGCGCATGATCGTCATCCCTGTTCCCCCTCACAAACGCGAAACTGCGGCCACTCGTTCCCGAGCGACCGCAGCCCCTTGCGTTCAAGCAGCCCTTACTTCTTGCTGTAGCTGATGCGATAGATCGCGCCGGCCCAGTCGTCGGCAACCAGGATCGAGCCGTCCTTGGCCAGCACGATATCGGCCGGACGGCCGAGATAGTTCTTGTCGCCCTCGAGCCAGCCGGAGGCGAAGATCTCCTGCTTGGCGTTCTTGCCGTCGGGCCCGACGATCACCCGCTTGATCCGGGCGCCCTGATACTTGGCCCGGTTCCAGGAGCCGTGTTCGGCGATCAAGATGTTGTTCTTGTACTCGGCGGGGAACTGGTCGCCGGTATAGAACTTCATGCCGAGCGGAGCCACATGCGCGCCGAGTTTCAGTACCGGCGGCGTGAACTCCGAACACTTGTGACCCATCGCGAACTTCGGATCCGGCAGGTCGCCCTGGTGGCAATAGGGATAGCCGAAATGCTCGCCGGGCTTCGAGATCATGTTGAGCTTGTCGCTCGGGATATCGTCGCTGATCCAGTCGCGGGCGTTTTCGGTGAACCAGTACTTGCCGCTGCGCGGATCGACGTCGCCGCCGACGCTGTTGCGGACGCCGAGCGCCACCAGTTCGGCGTTGCCGGTCTTGGGATCGACGCGGCGGATCTGCGACAGGCTGGTCGGCGGAATCCCGATGTTGAAGGGCGGGCCGAACGGCAGGTAGAACCAGCCGTCCTTGTCGACCGCGATATACTTCCAGCCATGCGGGACATAGGGCGGCATGTCGTCATAGACCACCTTGCCGGCGCCGAGATTGTCGAGATTGGCTTCGGCGTTGTCGTACCTGATCAGCTTGTCGATATCGACGACATAGAGCGCGCCGTCGCGAAACGCGATGCCGGTCGGCATCTTCATTCCCTTGAGGACGGTCTTGACCTCTTTCTTGCCGCCATTGTCCTTGATCGCGTAGACGTTGCCGACACCGAACGAGCCGACGAACAGCGTGCCTTTGTCGCCCCAGGCCATCTGCCGCGCGGATAGCACGCCGGACGCGTAGACTTCGATCTTGAAGCCCGCGGGCAGCTTTATCTTCTTCATCATCGCCGCGAGTTCGGCTTCGGTTGCGCCGGTCGGCGGACCCGACGGTGGCGCCTGGCCCCTCTGGGCTTCGGTCTCGTCACCGAGGAACCAGTCGGGCGGCGGATTGGCCCAGAAGTCCTTGGTCCCGGACTCGTATTTCTTCAGTGGCTTTTGCTGCGCGCTGACCTGACTGGCCCCCGCGACAAAGGCAATCGCCGCGAGCGCAAGAATAGATCGATTGAAGGCCGATTTCATCGCGTCACTCCCCTGTGCAGCCGGTGCGGCTGCGCATGTGATTTGTTATTTGTTATTTGTCTTGAACGTTTCGAGAGACGTACTTGGTCTGTGGGTCAGACCCGAAAATGTTACCACATCTTCCGCGGGTGAGAAGCGCTGTTACGCTGCGCTGTCAGGGGAATGCAAATTGAGCGAAAAAGTTTGTTTGGGTCAGGTCAGCCGGAGAGGACTGGCGCCGGATCGCGCTGCATTGCGGCAATGTCCCATTGCACCGCGGCCACCCTGACGTCTGGCGCTCAGTGGGCAGGCATCACCTCCGCGTCACCGTCAGTTTTCCGCCGCCTGCATTGTCGCGGTCGAAAGGATATTAGAGCCCGGGCAGGTCGATCCGCGGCGTTGACGAAGATGAAATGCGGCAGACGAATCTGTAATTTGTAGATGGCGACCACGTGACGTTTCAGGCCGAAACTGAACGCGCCGCCGAGAACCGCCCACGGCTAGAACGACGATGTGCTGACGCCGTCGTCATGGAATGCGACCTGGTGTTCGCCCGACAGGTCGGGTGCACTCCCTGCGAGTGAAGGATCTTTGCAACCCCTCATGACTGAGCATCACGCATTCATTCATTTCGGGAAGCAGAGGCGTTCAGGAGCTTCGGCGAACGGTCACAGAAACAACAAAACCGCCCAAGAGGCGGCTTGTCGTTTCATTGCTGCTTTGCCAACGAGAATTCTGGAGCGGGCGAAGGGATTCGAACCCTCGACCCCGACCTTGGCAAGGTCGTGCTCTACCACTGAGCTACACCCGCATCCGAGAGATTGGCGACGATCGCTCGCCGGCAACGGGCAGAGCTATGCCAAATGCGGCCCATGAATGCAACAGCCCGCGCAAGGCCCTGAAACGGCCGAATCACAGGGTATGATCGTCGATCCCGGGCCAAATCGGCTGGAAAGCCGGAGATTCGGGTTCCGCCGATTGCAAAATGGGCATTCAAGCGCCAATTAGGGCTCGGCCGTGCTAGAAGAGGCCCAATTCGCAAAGAGCATCAGACGAGGATCCCCGTGACGATCATTGAGCAGGGCAGCGGACCGGCGCCCCAGGCGGCGCCGGATTTGATCAAGGAAACCACCACCCAGACGTTCGTGAAGGACGTCATCGAGGAGTCGAAGCGCCAGCCGGTGCTGATCGACTTCTGGGCGCCATGGTGCGGCCCCTGCCGCCAGCTCACCCCGATCATCGAAAAGGCGGTTCGCGCCGCCAAGGGCAAGGTCAAGCTGGTCAAGATGAACATCGACGAGCATCCGACGATTCCGGGCCAGATGGGAATCCAGTCGATCCCGGCCGTGATCGCCTTCGTCAACGGCCAGCCCGCCGACGGGTTCATGGGCGCGGTACCGGAAAGCCAGGTCACCGCCTTCATCGACAAGCTGACCGCGGGCATGCCGGGCGCGGGCGAACCCAATATCGCGGAAATCCTGGGCGAGGCCGAGGCCGTTCTGGCCGAAGGCGACCCTGCTGCCGCGGCGCAAATCTTTGCCGAGGTGCTGGCGGCCGAGGCCACCAATATCGCCGCCCTGGCGGGGCTGGCCAAATGCTACGTCGCGACCGGCGCTCTCGAGCAGGCCAAGCAGACCATCGCGATGGTGCCTGAATCGAAGCGCGGCGACACGGCGGTCAAGGCCGTGCAGGCATCGATCGATCTGGCCGAACAGGCCAAGGCGGTCGGCCCGGTCACCGAACTCGAACAGAAAGTCGCCGCAAACCCGCTCGATCATCAGGCGCGATTCGATCTGGCGACCGCGCTCAATGCCTCGGGCAAGCGGCCCGAAGCCACCGACCAGCTGCTCGCCATCGTCAAGCGCGACCGCAAATGGAACGAGGACGGCGCGCGCAAGCAGTTGGTGCAGTTCTTCGAGGCGTGGGGCCCGGCCGATGAAGCCACGATTGAAGGACGCAAGCGGCTATCGACGATTTTGTTCTCGTAGCGCGTATTCCGCAAAAGTGGATACCGGTTTTGCGATCAGAATACGCGCCAAATTGAAGCTCGAGCAGGTTAGCACCGGGGCCGCCAATGCCGATCAATGCCGAATATCGCGGGCCGGGCGACCTTCCCGAGGTAATCCCGGTGTTTCCGCTGCCGGGCGCGCTGCTGCTGCCGCGCGGCCAGATGCCGCTCAACATTTTCGAGCCGCGTTATCTGGCGATGGTGGACGACGCGCTGCGCGACGGCCATCGGCTGATCGGGATCATCCAGCCGGATGTTTCGCACTCGCGCGACGAGGCCAGGCCGGCGCTGTTTCGCGTCGGCTGCGTCGGACGCATCACCCAACTCGCCGAGGCCGGCGACGGCCGCTATATCCTCGAACTCACCGGCATCGCGCGCTTCAAGGTGATCGAGGAACTGACGGTGCTGACCGCGTACCGGCAATGCAAGGTGGACTATTTCCCCTACATCGACGATTTCACCGCGCGCAAGGGCGAGGACGCGGTGGACCGGGAGGCGCTGCTGACTGTGCTGACCGATTTTCTCAAGGCCAACAATCTCAAGGTCGACTGGGAAGGCGTCGAGAGCGCGCCCAACGAGGCGCTGGTCAACGCGCTGGCGATGATGTCGCCCTACGGTGCGCCGGAAAAACAGGCGATGCTGGAAGCGCCCGATCTCAAGACCCGCGCCGAAATCCTGATTGCGGTCACCGAGATGGATCTCGCCAAGAAGCGCACCAGCGGCGATACCGGACTGCAGTGAGTTAATACCCCGCCACCGCCAGCGCCACCACCGCGCTCAGCGCCACCCAGCCGAAATGCCGGCCACGCTTGGCCCATGCGTTGGCCAGCGCGCCAAAGCCGAACACCACGGCCATCGTCACGACGATCCAGTGCCGCGCCGGCTCCGACGCCATCCAGGGTGCGGCGATCAGCAGCACACCGCAGCCGATCCACGCCACCGTGCCGGCCTGCCAGACCAGCCGCAATAAGGTCCGCAGTCCCCGGGGTTCGATCGTCATATTGCCGGTAGCGGCGAATATTCTGGTTTCGCCGAGCACGCCGTGGATCAGAGCCACCGCGATCGCGGCGACGCCGGAACATTGCAACAGAAGATCCCGCATCGAACCGGCCTCCATACATAGATGTATGGTCGCTATGAAGGTTGCGCCGGCGGCTGTCAATACAGTAGTGTATGGTGGGATGTCGCAGGGATCCGGATGACCGATCAGCTTTCCGCCGAGGACTGGCTCGATCAGGGTCTCAAGACCCTGACCCAAAGCGGCTTCACGGCATTGAAGGCCGAGCCGCTGGCCAAGGCGATGGGGGTGTCGCGGGGCAGCTTCTACTGGCATTTCGCCGATATCGCGGCGTTCCATGCTGCCATCCTCGCGCATTGGCGCGATGTCGCCGCCGAGCAGATCATCGCCAATGTCGAGGCCGCATCCGGCAACGCCAATCCGCTGCCGCTGCTGCTGCGGCGGACGTTCGGCGGCAGGCCGGCGCTGGAACACGCGGTCCGCACCTGGGCAAGCGTCGATCCCAAGGCCCGAGCGGCCGTGCAGGCCATCGACCGCCGCCGGCTGGATTACGTCGAAGGCCTGCTCAGGAAATCCGGGCTCGCGGCCGACATCGCTCGCGCCCGCGCACAAGTCCTCTACTGGGCGTTTTTGGGCTTCGCGTTGTCGGGCAGGCCGCTGTCGAAGACGCGGCAGGCGGCG
This sequence comes from Bradyrhizobium sp., assembly GCA_043722155.1. Taxonomy (GTDB): domain Bacteria; phylum Pseudomonadota; class Alphaproteobacteria; order Rhizobiales; family Xanthobacteraceae; genus Bradyrhizobium. The sequence continues at coordinate 424 of JAYSPJ010000553.1, read as the reverse complement.
GTGCTCGGCGAACTGCTCCGGATCGCCTCGGGATAAGCGCGCGGCTACCCGCTTCGGCCGGATGTGCTAAGGGATCAAAAGCCAAGCCGGAGACCAACGCATGACATCCCCATCCGAACGCCTCGAAGGCACCGTCGATCCCAAATTGCTGGAAATCCTGGTCTGCCCGCTGACCAAGGGTCCGCTGGAGTTCGATGCGGTGAAGCAGGAGCTGATCTCGCGTTCGGCAAAGCTCGCTTATCCGATCCGCGACGGCATCCCGATCATGCTGCCGGAAGAAGCCAGGAAGATCGATTGACAGACCGTCGGCTTCTCCTCGTCATTGCCTAGCTAGTGTCTGTCCATAAACGGAGATTTTTTGACGAGCGCGGTAACGGATGCTGTGTTTGCAAGGGTTGGCGCGGCGTTTTTTGTCGGCGGCGAC
>JAYSPJ010000552.1:0-3653 GCA_043722155.1 Bradyrhizobium sp. | reverse complement strand
CAGCGCATGGTGCAGCTCGACCATATGACCGGCGGCCGCGCCATCTTCGGCTCCGGACCGGGCGCGCTCGCCTCCGATGCGCACACGCTCGGTATCGATCCGATGACGCAGCGCGACCGTCAGGACGAGGCGATCGCGATCATCCGTCGCCTGTTCAACGGCGAGCGCGTCACCGCCAAGAGCGACTGGTTCACTATGAACGACGCCGCGCTGCAGATCCTGCCGTTGCAGGAAGAAATGCCGTTCGTGGTGGCCTCGCAGATCTCGCCGTCGGGCATGACGCTGGCCGGCAAATACGGCATCGGCATCATTTCGCTCGGCTCGATGTCGACACAGGGCCTGATGGCGCTGCCGACGCAATGGGGCTTTGCCGAGGATGCCGCCAGGAAGGCCGGCACCACCGTGAGCCGCGCCAACTGGCGCGTGCTGCTCTCCTGGCACATCGCCGAGACCCGTGAACAGGCGCAACGTGAGGCCGGCCCGGGACTGATGCGCTGGCACAACGAATATAATGTCCGCACCCTGCAGCGACCGGGCCTGCAGCCGTTCACTTCGCCCGAGGACGCCGTGGAGAAGACCGCCGGCGGTGAAGCTGCCGCGTCCACCATCGGCACCCCCGACGATCTGGTCAAAACCATCAAGAGCCTGATGGAGGTTTCCGGCGGCGTCGGCACCATCGTCGGCTTCGTGCACGACTGGGCCAATCCCGAAAACACCCGCCGCAGCTGGGACATGGTGGCGCGCTACGTGGTGCCGGAGATCAACGGCTATATCGCATCGCTGCGCAAATCGCAGCAATTCGTGATCGAGAACCGCGCGGTGTTCGAGCGCGCCGGCCAGGCGGTGATGGCCAAGATCATGGAAAACGACAAGGCCGCCGCAGCCCTTTCGCTGACCGGTCCGGGCCGCGTCGCGATCCCGACCATCAACGCGCCGGATCTGCAGAAGGAAGCCGCGAAAAGGAAGACGTGAGGAGGCTCGGCGCGATCACTGGGTCGCGCCGCCACCCGCATTGCATGACCTCGTCGGCGCGCGCGAGCAAAATCCCACCCGGCCGCACATGAACCTTTGCAGGGCGGGGACAAAGGGTTATTTTCCCGACTGGACGATACCGGCGACCGTCCGCCCTCATTCGCGGTCGCAATGAAGCCGCGATCCGCGGATCATTGACTGGGACCAACCTGGACCAACCGGAGCAACTGCCATGTCGATGCAAAGTGTGGCTTCCCCCGCGTTTACCTTCACGCCGCCGAAGCGCAACTCGCTGACCCACATTCCCGGCGACGAGGGCTGGCCCATTATCGGCAAGACGCTTCACGTGCTCGCCGATCCCAAGGGCCAGGTCGAGCGTGCGGCGGCGCAATACGGGCTGGTCTATCGCAGCCACCTGTTCGGCGAGACCAGCCTAACCTTGCTTGGACCTGAAGCCAACGAGCTGGTGCTGTTCGACCAGGCCAAGCTGTTCTCTTCGACGCATGGCTGGGGCCGGATTCTCGGGCTGTTGTTTCCGCGCGGATTGATGCTGCTCGATTTCGAGGAACATCGTTTGCACCGGCGCGCGCTGTCGGTCGCCTTCAAGGCCGGACCGATGAAATCCTATCTTGGGGAACTGGATACCGGCATCGCAGCGCGGGTCGCGCAATGGAAGGCGAAGCCGGGACCGATGCTGCTTTATCCCGCCATGAAGCAGCTCACCCTCGACCTCGCCGCGACCTCCTTCCTCGGCACCGAGATCGGGCCGGAAGTCGACGACATCACCCGCGCCTTCGTCGACATGGTGGCGGCCTCGGTCGCCGTGATCCGCAAGCCGCTGCCCGGCACGGCGATGGCGCGCGGCGTCAACGGCCGCAAACGCATCGTCGCCTATTTCTCCGAACAGATTCCGATCCGCCGCGCCAAGGGCGGCGGCGAAGACCTGTTCTCGCAGCTGTGCCACGCCACCCACGAGGACGGCGCGCTGCTGTCGACGCAGGATATCGTCGACCACATGAGTTTCCTGATGATGGCCGCGCACGACACGCTGACTTCGTCGCTGACATCGTTCATCGGGGCGCTTGCGGCCAACCCGCAATGGCAGGAAAAACTGCGCAACGAGATATCGGCGCTCGGCGTCGCCGCCGGCGATCCGACCACCTTCGACAATCTCGAGGCCATGCCGCTGACCGAGATGGCCTTCAAGGAAGCGCTGCGGATGAAGCCGCCGGTGCCGTCGATGCCGCGGCGCGCGGTCCGCGATTTCACCTTCAAGGGCTATGCGATCCCGGCCGGCGCCATGCTCGGTGTCAATCCGCTGTTCACCCATCACATGCCCGACATCTGGCCCGATCCCGAAACCTTCGATCCCATGCGCTTCACCGACGAGGCCCAGCGCGGCCGCCATCGCTTCGCCTGGGTGCCGTTCGGCGGCGGCGCGCATATGTGCCTCGGGCTGCACTTCGCCTATATGCAGGCGAAATGCTTTGCGCGGCACTTCCTGCAGAATCTCGAAGTCTCGCTGGAGCCCGGCTACACCCCGGACTGGCAGATATGGCCGATCCCGAAGCCGCGTGACGGATTACGGGTGACGCTGAAGCCGGTGTGAACACAAAATGCGTAGGGTGGGCAAAGGCGCGCCTGGCGCCGTGCCCACCTTACGATCCTCATGACGAGTCAGTCGACGAACGTCGTGAACTGCGCGCCCTCGTCCGCCACGAAGCTGCGGGCACACAGCGGCGCGATCACCGCCGAAATGGCATCCATCGTCAGCGGCAATGCCTTGCCGATCACGAAAGCGCAGGCGAGGCCGGCGATCACGGCGAGATGAAACGGGCGGGTTTCGGGTCGCGCGAGCGATGTATTGAATGTTGTGGGCATCATAACCTCCCTAGTTCCAGCTCCCTCGTCATTCCGGGGCGATGCGAAGCATCGAACCCGGAATCTCGAGATTCCGGGTTCGCCTCTTCGAGGCGCCCCGGAATGACGCCAGCACCTACCCCGCGTCCTGACCGAACGCCTTGCGCAGCGCGACGTAGCCCTGCTGCTGCTGGGTCCAGTTGCGACCGCCGGTGATGGCGCCATCGATCACCAGATCGTGGCCGTTGATGAAACTGGATTCGTCGCTGGCGAGGAACACCGCGGCGTGGGCGATATCTTCCGGCAGCCCGGCGCGCGGGATCGGCTGCGCCGTCTTGTAGACTTCACGCATCATGTCGGGGGTCTTCTCCGCCGCCTCGACCGACAGGCCCAGCGCCTTGCCGATAATGCCGGTGGCGATCGCGCCCGGCGAAATCGAGTTGACGCGGATGCCGGATTCGCCGAGCTCCATCGCCACGCATTTGGTGAAGTGGATGACGGCAGCCTTGGCCGCGCCATAGACCATCGACGACGAGAAGCCGGCGAGCCGGCCCGCGATGCTGCCATTGTTGATGATGCTGCCGGAACCCTGGCGGCGCATATGGGGGGCGGCGTGTTTCATGCCGAGCATCACGCTGCGCACCAGGGTCGCCATCGCGGCGTCGAAGCGGTCGACCTCGAGGCCTTCGATACCGCCGGTCTGCGCCGGGCCGCCGGCGTTATTGAAGAGACAGTCGATGCGGCCGAATTTGTCGACCGAAAGGGCAATCAGCGCGCGCATCTGCTCCTCGACGGTGACATCGGTCTGGCGGAAGATGCAG
>JAYSPJ010000551.1:0-9546 GCA_043722155.1 Bradyrhizobium sp. | reverse complement strand
GTCAGGACGATATTCGAAATGGCTTGACGGTTGAGGGGGCGACCTTCGAACATCTGACGTTTCTGATGGATTCCGCGGCCGGTGTCCACATCGTCACCGGGCCGGGCATGCGGAACCGCCTGCTCTATCGATCGGCGTCCGATCCGGGAAGCATCCGGGTCAGCGTACGATCTCCGAACACCCAGTGATGCAGCAGCGCCGCCGCGGCATGCAGGCCGGCCAACGCCAATAGCCCGTGCGCGAGCAGTTCATGGATTCCCTTGAGACTGCGCGCGAAGGCGCGATCGGCCGGCCACGGCGATGCGATCTCGAACAGCCCGAACACCGGCAAGGCATTGCCCCGGGCAAACAGCGCGGCGATCCCGACCAGGGGAGCGGCCACCAGCAGCACGTACAGCCCGACATGCGCGAGCTTGGCGCCGAGGCCGATCCAGCCGGCAAATGACCAGTCGCCGAACTCGGTCTTCTCGGCCGCCGGCGAGGGGTCCACCCCGCGCCACAGCAGACGCATGATCGTCAGCACGACCACCAGCAGTCCGGCGGTGATATGAATGTACAGTCCCGCCGCCCGGGCCGGGCCCTTCGGCAACAGGTCGTCGGATATTCCCAACACCCAAGCCACGATCACCAGCACCACCGCCAGCCAATGGAATGACTGCGCAACGGCACCATAGCGGGTCGCCGAGTTGAAGATTTGCATGACTATCAAATACCAAACTGCAGAGGCAACACGGTTGATATGGATCAACCGCGCGGCGCAAGCAGGCCCGGCGCGGGTTTGCCGGCAGCATCGGCGCTGGTCTGGCCCGCCGGAAACGACCGCGGCTCGACCAGTGCCCCGGAAAGACGGCGATACAGATCGCGCCGTCGAGCGATCGGCCACCAGTCGTACAGAAAGATTTCGAGCGGACGCCAGTTCGCGACCCAGCCCAAAATCAGGAAACTCTCCTCGATCATGCGGCTGAGCGGCCTCTCGACAAATCCGCTTGCAAGGTGAGCGATGGCAAAGCACGCGATCAGCACGACCACGCCGATGCCGAGGGAACGGCGGCCAATCCGGAACAGCTCGGTGAGGTCGCGCTGTACGACCGTGGCCCGGTAGGAAAAATACCTGCGGAAGGCTTCGGCCAGATCCTGCGCAGCCTTGCGCTGAATATCGCTTTCCGGAAAATGGACGATAATCCTGATGGGCTGGTCGGCGGGCAATTCGCGCGCCCAGCCGACGATGAATTCCTCCGCCTCGCGGTCGATGTCGCGCTCCCGAAACGGAAACGGGTCCAGGGTGTGGAAAAGCTGCGCGATCTCGTCGACACGCAGCTCGATGGCATCGTCTGTGTTTCCGATGGTCATGGTCTATGCACCGTAACCCTGAGGCGCCCGCGCCAGGTGGACTTCAGGGCTTCCAGGGACACCAGTACGACAATCCCCGCCCCCAACGTCAATGCGAGATCGTCGAGGTGCAGAGGCCCGAAGCGGAACAGCGCGCTGACGGGCGGGAACAGCAGCGTCAGGCTGAGCATGACCGGAACGACCAACATCACCCATGCCAGCGCGGCATTCGGCCGCCGCAGCGCCGTGATCAGCGACGCGCTGAACGAGCGATTGACGAAGATCAGGCTGACAATGGCCAGCACCAGCGAGAAGAACGTAAGCGCCCGCACTTCCGCCTCCGGCATGCCGCGCTCCAGCGCGGTGACGTAGATGACGGCGACCAGCGCAAAGGCGAGGGTTCCCTGCGCCAGGCTCCACCCGATCAGGCTGCCCGAGAACAGCGGCTGATCGGGCGGACGCGGCGGACGGCTCATGACGTCGTCCTCTTCGGTTTCGGCCTCGAACACCAGCGAACATACGGGGTCGATGATCATCTCCAGGAAGGCGATGTGAATGGGGCCAAATATGATCGGCAGGCCGAACAGCAGCGGCAGCAGCGCAAGGCCCGCGATCGGCACATGCACGGCAAAGATGAATCCCATCGCCTTGAGGAGGTTATCGTAGATCCGGCGGCCCAGCCGCACCGCGCGCACGATCGAGCCGAAATCATCGTCGAGCAACACGATGGAGGATGCCTCGCGCGCCACATCGGTGCCGCGGCCGCCCATCGCGATCCCGATATGCGCCGCCTTGAGCGACGGCGCGTCGTTGACGCCGTCTCCGGTCATGGCGACGATCTCGCGGTTGGCCTTGAGCGCATCGACGATGCGAAGTTTCTGCTCGGGCATGATCCGCGCGAATACGGTCGCGTTCCGCACGCGCTGCGCCAGTTCGTCTGCGCTCAGCGTTTCGAGTTGTTCTCCGGTCACGACGTCCTCGGTGTCGAGACCCGCCTGCCGGGCAATCGTCGTGGCGGTCGCCGGGTAGTCGCCGGTGATCATCACCACCCTGATGCCGGCGGACCGGCACTCGGCGACGGCGGCGGGCACACTCGGCCGCAGCGGATCGGTCAGGCCGGCCAGCCCGACGAACTCGAACGGAAAATCCAGCTGCGAGGCGGGCCATGTGGCGCCTGCGAAGGAAGCGCGGGCGACGCCCAGGATGCGCAGGCCTTCGGCCGCCATGACGTCCACCGAGCGCTTCAGCGCGGCAAGCTCGGAGGGGCCGAACTGGCAAAGATCGGCGATGGCTTCCGGCGCGCCCTTGGCCGCGACGACGAACTCCTGACTGTCATCGGATGGCTGCCATACCTGCGACATCGCCAGCAGACCGGGACGAAGCCCATAGGCGTGCACCAGCTTCCACTGGGGATCATGCAGATGCCCGGTGCCGGCCAACCGCTCGCGGCCCAACGCGTGGAACGCCTTGTCCATCGGGTCGAACGGATCGCGCGCGCTGGCAAGGATTCCGCATTCGGCCAAAGCATGGAAGCTCTCCGGCATCGTTGTGCCTTGTGTCTCCCTGGGCCGGAACGTCGCGTCATCCCCGAGCCGCAGTTCGTCAATGGTCATCCGGTTCTCGGTCAGCGTCCCGGTCTTGTCGGTGCAGAGCACCGTGGCGGAACCGAGGGTTTCAATGGCGGCGGCCCGCCGGGTCAGCACCCTCGCCTGCGAGATTCGCCATGCGCCCATCGCCATGAACACGGCAAGCACGACCGGAAATTCCTCGGGCAGCATCGACATGCCAAGCGCGATGCCCGCCAGCACCGCGTCCAGCCATCCGCCGCGCAAGGTGCCGTAGAGCAGCACGGCCAGAATGCTGACCGCAGCACCGGCCATGGCGAAAACCCGCACCAAGCGGCGGGTCTGCGCCTGCAGCCGCGGCGGCTCCGTCTCCAGCGTGCTCAGCGACTGACCGATCTTGCCGATCTCGCTGCGCATTCCGGTCGCAACGACCTCGGCTATCGCGGTGCCGCGCACCACCAGCGAGCCGGAGAACACATGGGGCAGGTCATCGCCGCCGGGCCGCCGGCTTTCGGAAGGACCTGCGGCGGCACGCGCGGTCTTGCGCACGGGGACGGACTCGCCCGTCAGCAGCGATTCATCGGCCTGCAGGTCGCGGCATTCGATGACGACGGCATCGGCAGGCACCCGGTCGCCCTCGGCCAGCACCAGAATGTCGCCGCGCACGACTTCGCGGCCCGTGATCCGCTTGCGCACGCCGTCGCGAACCACCAGCGCCCGCGGGCTGGTGAGGTCGCGCAGCGCTTCCAGCACCCGCTCGGTGCGGGATTCCTGGATCACCGTGATCAGCACGGACATGGTCGCGAACATGAGAAGGATGATGGCTTCCTTGAGGTCGCCGAGCGCCAGATAGATCGCGCCGCCGCCGAGCAGCAGCGCCAGCATTGGCTCGCGCACCACCTCGAGGACGATCCGCAGCGGCGTGCGCCGGTCCGGCCGGGGCAACTCGTTGTGGCCTTCGCTCTTCAGTCTGATCCGGGCATCTGCCTCACTGAGGCCATGGATCGCGGCGGGCGATGGCGGTTCTTCGAGCATTTCACCTGCTTAGGTCCTTGGGCGGGACCGTACCCAGTAGGCTACGGCCGCATGTCCGGACGACTGATTGTGGATGACAATACATGACGCCTCAAGCCGAGGCCTCAAGAAACGCGCCGTTAATTCCGATCGGTCGACGTAAATATGCCGATGGGTCGGACCAGGATTTCATCCCAGGGATTTGATTACATGCTGCATGAGACGCCGCGCTGGAATCGACAGCGCCTCCCGGTGCAGCAGAGCGATTTCGGTATCCTTCAAATCCGGCAGCGGCCGGCCATCGATCACGTGCAGGCCTGATGGCACCATGTCCTTTGGCAGCACCGTAATACCCAGCCCTGCCTTGACCGCCGCCAGCGATCCCGCGAGCGATCCGCAGGTATAGGCAATTCGCCATCCGCGCCGGACCTTGTCCAGGGCTTCGGTCGCTCGTTTCCGGTAGACACAGGGCGTCGGCGAGACCACCAGCGGCAGCGGTCCCTGCATCGACCAGAAATCGCGCTCGGAGGTGACCCATACCAGCGGTTCGCGCCAGACCCGGATGCCACCTGGCTCTTCCGCGGCGCGTTCGCGTTTGATCAGCGTCAGATCGAAAGCGCCCTTGCGAAAACGCTCCAGCAAATTCAAGGTCAGATCGCAGGTAACCTCCAGCGCGACGGCAGGATAAGCCTGAGTGAAGCGCGCCAAGACGTCCGGCAGATGGCGGGTGGCGAAATCCTCGGGCGTGCCGAGACGCACCACACCCTGCATCTGCGGCTCGCTGATCCGCGATACCACCTCGTCGTTCAGATCGAGCAGCCGCCGCGCGTAACCGAGGAACGATTCCCCCTCGGACGTCAGCCTTACAGCGCGCGGCGTTCGTTCCATCAGCTTCTGCCCCAGCACGCTTTCCAGCCGCTGCACCTGCAACGAAATGGTCGACTGCTGACGCCGCATGATCTCGGCCGCCCGGGTGAAATTACCGGTCCCCGCGATGGTGACGAACGTCCTGACGAGATCGAGATCTAGATTGGTCAGCGCTTTGGGCATGGTCGCTCTCATCATCAATATATTTCATCATAGCTCTTATTATTATCAATTTCTATGACGTTGAGAAACCCCCTACCACCGACTGCGAAGTCGCCGCGCCACCGCGCCAACCGGGGTTTGCAAGAAAAATGGATGCCATCCTGAGCCTGGGCCTGCAGAACCTGCTGTCACCGATGGTGCTGTTCTTCATCCTTGGATTGCTTGCCGCCTGGGCAAGGTCCGATCTGTCGGTGCCCGAGGCCATTGCCAGGTTTCTCGCGCTCTATTTGCTCCTGTCGATCGGCTTTCGCGGCGGCGCGGAAGTCAGCCATCACGGATTGACCGCGCCGCTGCTGCTTGCCATCGCCGCCGGGGTAGCCCTGTCTTTCTTCACGCCGTTTATCGCCTATGTCATGCTGAGAGCGGCAACCAGACTGGAGGTCGTCGACGCCGCGGCGATCGCCGGCCATTACGGCTCGATCTCGGCGGTGACCTTCGTCGCCGTCACCGGCATCCTGAACCAGCTTGCGGTGCCCTATGACGGCTACCTCGTTGCCGTGGCCGCGGCGATGGAAACGCCGGCAATTTTTGCGGCGCTGCTGATCGCCAACCGCAACAGCGAAGGCAAGTCGGAAGTTGGCCGGGGCCAATTTGTCCGTGAGGTCGCCTTCAACGGCTCCATTTTCATCCTGCTCGGATCATTCGCGATCGGCGCGATCACCGGCCAGCGCGGGCTGATCCTGTTGAAGCCATTCATTCTCGACCCTTTCGCCGGCTTCCTCTGCCTGTTTCTGCTCGACATGGGATTGGTCGCCGGGCGAGGGCTGAGGCAGGGATGGCGGCATCTGACGATCGCGGTGACTTCCTTCGCTGTGGTCATGCCGTTGATCGGGGCCGCCCTGGCGGCCATGGCGGCGACGCTGATCGGCATGTCGGCGGGAAGCACCGCCGTGCTGATCACACTCGCGGCATCGGCCTCCTACATCGCAGCACCGGCGGCGATGCGGCTCGCGCTTCCGGCAGCCAACCCGGCGCTCTCGCTCACACTATCGCTCGGCATTACCTTTCCCTTCAATCTGCTTGTCGGAATTCCGCTGTACATTGCCGTGGCAAGCCGGATCGCACATTGATCGACCGATACAGGGATCATCCGATGACGAAGTATCATTTGAAGAAGCGCATCGACATCATCGTCGAGGCGCCGCTGATTCGAACCATCACACTTCAGCTCGATGCAGCCAGGGTGCCGGGCTATTCGGTCCTGCCCATCCTCGAGGGCCGGGGCATGGCCAACGCATGGACCTCGGAAGGACAGCTGAGCAATACCGCGAACATGGTGGCACTGCTCTGCATCGTCGATGCGTCGCAGGCCGATGAGGTGATTGACACCGTTCTTGCGGCTATCCGCGACCGGATCGGCTTTGTGACCATGTCGGACGTGTTCGTGGTCCGGCCGGAACGCTTTTGAATGCGTCGCAGTGCTTCGCGTCGGCGCCGAGCCCAGCGAGTGCCGCGCCTGGACGCCCTGAGATCGCGCGGGGTTGACCGTTGAGCCATCCGATCCCACATCTACGATTGGCCGGTTTGTCATCGAGACGCAGAAATGTGGGCGATCTTCATTTATTACGCTGCGCTGGTGTTCGAGGCCATCATCGGCGTGTTCGGCATCCGGCTTTACGAGCAGCCGCGCTATGACGTGATCCATCATGCGTCGGACAGCGTCGAAATTCGCCGCTACGGCCCCCGTCTCGCGGCTGAAGTGGAATTGCCCGCCGCCGGCAAGGCCGGGCGCGACGAAGCCTTCCGCCTGCTGTTTGCCTATATCGCCGGCGCCAACCAGATTTCCGGTTCCGGCAGCGCCATGATCGCGATGACGACGCCGGTCGAGGTGCGCGACAGCGAATTGCTGGCGATGACAACGCCGGTTCAGGCCTCGGAAGTATCCGGTACGCTGCGGATGCAGTTTTTCCTGCCGGCGAAATACAGCATGGATAATGCCCCGAAACCCCGGGATCCCCGCGTGCGCGTGGTCACGGTGCCCGGCGAGACGATCGCCGCCTTGCGGTTCTCCGGATCCGGCGCCGATTTTGCCCGGCGCAAGTCCGAATTGATCGGCAAGCTCCAGGGATCGTCATGGCAGCCGGCCGGCGCGCCCTATGCGCTCAATTACGATGCCCCTTTCACGGTACCTTTCCTGCGCCGGAACGAAGCCGCGGTCTCTGTGGTGGAGAAACGTTGAACCTTCTGCGAGGCGCCTGCGTATATGCGCGCCTTCGTCTTATTGCTCGCATTCCTGATCGGCCTCGCCTCTCCTGCCCGCGCCGCCGACGATGTCGCCGCCGCGCAGCAGGTCATCCGCTCCCAGGTCGAAGCATTCGGCCGCGATGACGCGGCGACGGCCTATTCCCATGCGGCGCCGGCGATCCAGGAAATGTTCCCGCAAGCCGACATCTTCATGGCGATGGTTCGCGGCAGCTACGCGCCGGTCTACCGCCACAAGAGTTTTGAATTCGGCGAGGCGCGCGTCGAGGGCGGCAGGATCGCCCAGCGCGTCCGCATCGTCGATGCCGAGGGCGTGCGGTGGGAGGCGCTCTATACGCTGGAGCTTGCGCCCGACGGCAGCGTCAGGATCTCGGGCTGCACGCTGCTGAAGGCCGGCCAGGCGGTGTAGGCCTCAGGCGTCGGCATCGCGCCGCCGGCATCTTGACAACATCGGGCCGGAATTCGCGCCAGATCTTTTGCCATTGCCACCGTTCGGGGTTTGCGCCTTACTCGCCGCGAACGAACATGTCCGCGTCTCATCCAGGAGAAGACCAAAATGAAAACCGTACAAGCCATGCTGGCTGAAGCCGAAGCCGCGGTGCCGCGCATCAGTCCCGACGAGGCCAGGGGGCTGCTTGGCCGGCCCGACGTGCTGTTCCTCGACGTCCGCGAACCGGCCGAGGTCGCGGCATCCGGAAAGGTGCCGGGTGCCCTCGCCATCCCGCGCGGACTGGTGGAATTTCGCGCCGATCCGGCTTCCGCCTTGCACGACGCGGCGTTCGACCGGGCCAAGACGGTGGTTGCCTATTGCGCATCAGGCGGACGCTCGGCGCTGGTGCTCAAGACGCTGAAGGAAATGGGCTACGACAACGTCCGCAACCTCGGCGGCTTCAAGGGCTGGCTCGATGCCGGCGGCGAGGTCGAGAAGGGATAGCCGTAGGCGCCGGCGGTTGTCGTTCAGCGTGAGACGAAACACCTCACGCCAGCGCCAGCCGCGAGCGCGCCCGCAGCAGCAGCGCCATCACGATGACGATGTTGAGCGCATTCCAGCCGACGCCGTTGAGGAACGCGGCGGCGTAGGAACCGGTGGCGTCGAAGATCACGCCGGAAATCCAGCCGCCGCCGGACATGCCGAACACCGAGGCCATGATGACGATGCCGACCCGGGTCGCGGCCTCGCGCGCGGGCATCGATTCGCGGACGATGATGGCGTAGCTCGGCACGATGCCGCCCTGGAACAGGCCGAACATCGCGGAAATCAGATAGAGCGAGGTGAGGCCGTCGAAAAACAGATAGAACAGCAGGGCAAAGCCCTGCGCCACCGATCCGATCAGCAGCGTCGGGATGCCGCCGATCTTGTCGGCCAGATAGCCCGAGCCGATCCGGCTGATGATGCCGCACGCCATCATCAGCGACAGCATCTCGGCGCCGCGCGCCACGCCGTAGCCGAGATCGCCGCAATAGGCGACGATGTGGACCTGCGGCATCGACATCGCCACGCAGCAGGAAATGCTGGCGATGCACAACAGCACCGTCAGCGTATTGGTCGACAGGTTGAGATCGATCCGCGGCGGCAGGGCGTTGCTGTGATCCTGCGCTGCGCTGCCACCCATGACGCGGCGCAGCACCAGGAGCAGGATCGTCATCAACACGCCGACGGCAATGCCGATGCCGATATGGGTGGCGCGCCAGCCCCAGGCCTGCGTGCTCCAGTTGATCAGCGGCGGCCAGAACGTGCCCGCGACATAATTGCCCGACGCGACGATGGTCACCGCAAGCCCGCGATAGCGCTCGAACCAGTGCGAGGCCTCCGCCATCAGCGGCGCGAAGGTGGCCGACGTGCCGAGGCCCATCAGGAAAGAGATGACGATGAACTGCCACAGCGCGGTCGCCAGGCCAGCCAGCACATAGGAGCCGGTCAGGAAGGCGATGCTGACGGCCATCGCCGGCACGATGCCGAGCCGGTCGGTGATCCTGCCCATGATGACGCCGCCGACACCGAAGCCGAGGAAGATCATGGTGGCGGCGAACGAAACCGCGCCGCGGCTGCTCGCAAATTCCTGCTGCACCACCGGCATCACCACCACGACCGACCACATCCCGACCGCGCCGACGGAGCCGATCAGGACCGCCAGCGCGAGCCGCAGCCAGGCCTGACGCGAGTCAGGGGTGAAGTGCGGCGAATCTTTGGCTGGTTGGGAGGGGGCGTGCACGGCGGCAACTTCCCCGCCCCTGACTTCCGGGTCAAGCCACATGGCGCGATATTGGGCATGCAGATGCACTGCAACAGAATGGGCTCGCCGCCCTGCCTCACATTCCGTCATTCCGGGGCGCCGCGTCAGCGGCG
>JAYSPJ010000550.1:0-3858 GCA_043722155.1 Bradyrhizobium sp. | reverse complement strand
GGCGAGTCGCCCATATTCGCCATCGCAACGACACGCGCACGCGGCTTCAGGCCGTGGGCCTTGGCGTAGTCCGGTGATGCCAGCAGGATAGCCGCCGAGCCGTCGACCACGCCGGATGAATTGCCGGCGTGATGCATGAAATCGATATCGAGGTCGGGATATTTTTGCAGGATCAGGTTGCGATAGGTAGTGCCCTTGTCATCGAGCGGATAATCCGCCACCGCGGTGAAGGCAGGCTTCAGACCGGCCAGCCCTTCGAGCGTGGTCTGTGGCCGCGGATACTCGTCCCGATCGAGCGCCAGGCTGCCGTCCTCGCTAAGGACCGGAACCAGACTCTTGTTGAAGTAGCCGGACTTGATGGCGGCGGCGGCCTTCTGCTGGCTCTCGAACCCGCGCCTGTCGACGTCCTGCCGCGTGATGCCTTCGAGCGTCGCAACGGCGTCGGCGCAGACGCCTTGATGCGACTGCGGGTGCCTGGCACGAAGGCGAAGATTGCCGGCATCCATCATCAACGGCCCCTCGCCGCGGCGCCCCTCCATCGACATCATCTCGGTACCGCCCGCGATCACGAGATCCTCGGAGCCCGCCATGATCGATGCGGCCGCCATGTTGACGCTGGTGATGCCGGACCCGCAGAAACGATCGAGCGTGACGCCGCTGGTTCGGACGTCATAGCCGGCGTCGAGCGCCGACATCCGGCCGAGATCACCGCTCTGCGGGCCGCGCTGGGAACTGCACCCCCAGACGATGTCGTCGACATCGGCAGTATCGATCCCTGTGCGGTCGGCCAGTGCGCGCAGCACCGTCGCGCCGAGCTGCTGCGGGTGAATGCCTGCCAATGCGCCCTTGCCGGCTTTGCCGATGCCCCGCGGCGTTCTGCAAGCGTCGATGATCCAGGCGTCAGCCATGATATTTCCTTCCGTGAAACCGTTACCGGCATTTGCAGCCGGTCAGGTTTTAAAGTCAACTCATGCGGCCTATGCGAGACCGACATCACTGATCTGCCTTGTGGCGAGATCGTTGCGATCGCGAATGCTTTTCAACACGCCCCACGACCAGCCGCGACGGCGGGACGTGGTGCAGCGGGCCCGACAATCGACCGAGCCACCCCCTAAAGCAGTTTCCCGTCTGGCCCGAAAAACGGATTCGGCCCGTCAAAATTGCCGATCGGAACCTGATGCGTGACCACGTTGCCGAATCCCTCACCGGGAAACCAGCTATGGAGATGAAACGCCGGCGGCTCAACCTTGAACGATGGCTCCCGCAACTGCGCCAGATCGAGATCGACCGCGTGATTGGGCGCAGGGCAGATGGTGGTCGGGACCCCGGCAAACATCGTCAGAGTCGCGCGATGAACGTGCCCCGTGGCGATCAGCTGCACGCGCCGATGGCACCTGACGACCGACGCGAGCTCGGCGGCAATGAGGAGGTTCTGCCGGTCCATATGCCAGATGCGGCCTTGAACGGCGGATGGTGCAGGAACAGCAGCGCGGGCTGGATACCCGAGGATGCCAAAATTGCCTCGAGCCACTACAAGGTTGGCACATCGAGTTCGCCATGCGCCTTGCCGTGTACGGCCGAATCCAGCAGCATAAGATCGAGTTCGCCGAGTTCGACCCGCTGATTCAACGGCCCCGAAGAAGTGGCATAGGCTTGCGGTAAGGCAGCGCGCATCATTTCGCGCGAATCATGATTGCCGGGAATGCTCACAAATGGCAGTTCGAGCGATGCCAGCAGGCATTTGAGGTGTTCATATTCCTCAACCGTTGGCGTATCGGCAAGATCGCCAGAGATCACCACGAGGTCTGGCCTCGGCCTGAATCCATTCGAGGCGGTCACGCAACGCTCGAGCGCCAGTGCTGTATCGACGCGCCTGTAAGCCAGTTGGTCCGGCGGCTTGATATGCGGATCGGAAATCTGCGCGATGAGGGCAGGTTTTGGGATCATCGGCCTTATCCTCAGTCTTCCGGTGGCAACAGACGGACGGCCTCCGGCGCGATCAAAAGTCCGATCCGTTCGCCAGCCTGGGCCATGATGGTGTTCGGCGCATCTACGGTAAGAAGTTTATCGGACGCACCGCTGACCACCATGCGCTGCCGGTCGCCGATGAAACTCACGCTGTCGATGGTCCCCGAAAGCGGCGCGCCTCCCTCCTCGGCGACCCGGATCGTCTCGGGCCGGATCATGGCGACCGCAGTCGCCTGGCTTGCATCACCGCCGATCGGCTGCCGCCCGCCCGGCAGCACAAGATGGCCGCTCTCGTCCGGTGACTCGATGATGTTCGCGGCACCAATGAACTCCGCCACGAAGCGATTCCTCGGCTTGAAATAGATCTCGCGCGGCGCGCCTATCTGGGCAATCGCTCCCTTCTGCATGACAATGATGCGGTCGCAGAGCTCCATAGCTTCGGACCGATCGTGCGTGACATAGATCGTGGTGACGCCGAGTGCGCGCAGCAGGCGGTTTAGTTCGCCGCGCAGCCTTTCGCGAAGCGCGGCGTCGAGCGCGGTCAGGGGCTCATCCAACAGCAGGATACCCGGCCGGATCGCCAGCGCGACGCGCTGACACTGGCCGCCGGAGAGCTGATCGACCCGGCGGTTCTCAAGCCCTGATATATTGGTCAGCGCCACCAGTTCGGCGACCCGCGCCGCGCGCTCTTGCCTCGTCATGCCGCGGATATTCAAGCCGTAGCCGATATTATCGGCAACGCTCATATTGGGGAAAAGCGCGTAGGGCTGGAATACCATGCCGACATTGCGCCGCTCGATCGGCACCGACGTCCTGTCGTTGCCGTCGAACAACACCCGGCCCCCGGCATCCGGCATCCGGCAATTCCAGCCCGGCGATGATGCGCAGCATGGTGGTTTTGCCGCAGCCGGAGGGGCCGAGAAGCACCGGTGTTTCGCCGCGGGCGATGTCGAGGGTAGCGGGCTCGAGCGCGCGCGTGCCGTCGGCAAAGGTCTTGCCGCAGCTCTCAATGCGCACCGAGGCGCCATGTCCGGCGGGTACACTCGCGTTTGCTGTGCAGCAAAACCAGGGAGCAGGCGCAGCGGCGGGTGTTGCCTGACGTGCCTGTCCCCCGGGCCACGCTTTGCGTCGACGGTCGGCCCGCAAAACGACCAGGCTAAGCGATCCAGCTTGCGGCAGCAGCAAGCCAGACGCTGGACATCTCCCGCATCCCCCCCAAACAACAAAAAAAGCCCGGGGGCCGTCAGGCCACCGGGCGGGTGTCGCAGTCTCGGAAGGAGCAGAACGTTCCCGCTCCTATTTGATGGATTTGCGCCAATAAAGTGTGTTCGGATAGGCCCATGGATGTGGCGGCTGGTATAGCCAGTAGCCCGCACAGATGAAATTATTTGCGGAGGCAAGATTTTCGGTGGTATCTGAAACTACAGAACTCCAGCCATTACACTTCGCACGCAATTCCAGCGCACGCATTAGCCGCAGTTGCAGCGCGCGGCCGCGGTGCTTCCGTAATACACCAACCCGGCAGAAATATCCCGCATTGTGCGCGCGCGTCGATGGAACCACGCCGGCAAAGGCGACCGGAACGGCTTCGTGAAAGGCGAGCCACCAATGCCCCTGATCGAATTCCGGAATCGGAGCGTCATCATAGAATGTCAGGCGGTGAAGGTCCGTCAGCGTGTCCGCGACTTCATCGTCATGCCCGTCGACCTCACGGATCTTGTACATCGGCCAGCCCTCTGGAAAGTTGGCCGCTAAGCGGCATTTGGCTCATCCGCATCGAAGCCGCTGACGGTGGCGCGAGCTATTTACCGAGCATGACTTTGACGCCTAGCCACACCGCTCCGACAAAACCGGTAACGATCACCGTGATCATCGCCTTGAAAGTGTAAC
>JAYSPJ010000549.1:0-2184 GCA_043722155.1 Bradyrhizobium sp. | reverse complement strand
GGTCGCCTCGACCACCTCGAGGGCGCGGGCGATGCGGGCGCGATCGCGCGGCTTCAGACGTTCAGCGCTCGCCGGATCGCGCCGCGCCAGTTCGGCATGCAGCGCCTCGACGCCGTCGCGCTCCAGCCGCGCGCGCACGGCTTCGCGTATCTCGGCGGGGATCGGCGGCACCGCCGACAGGCCGCGGGTCAGCGCCTTGAAATACAGGCCGGAGCCGCCGGCAAAAATCGGCAGGCGGTTCTGTCCGCGGACTTGCTCAAGTACCCTGGCAGCATCGGCGACCCAGGCGCCTGCGGAAAAATTCACCGCCGCGTCGACATGGCCGTAGAGCCGGTGCGGCACCTGCGCCTCCTCCTCCGGCGTCGGTCGCGCGGTCAGCACACGCAGGTCGCGATACACCTGCATGGAATCGGCATTGATGACGACGCCGCCGGTTTGCCGCGCCAATTCAAGCGCCAGCGCCGACTTGCCGCTGGCGGTCGGCCCTGCGATAAGCACCGCCTTGTCGTTTTCCCCTCGTGAAGCCACTCAGATGTCTCTCGTCGCCACGCTGATCTGCAATCCCGCCGACCCCGCGCTCGATAGCACGGTGGTGGACGGCGCGCGCGCCGTTCTTAGCCAGCCCGAACAGGCGCAATGGCTGTTCGACGGGGTGGCGGTCGATATTCCCTTCGAAGGCAGCGATGATATCAAGGCCATCGAGAACCGCCTCCGCGAGGCCCGCGGCGATCTGCCGATCGATATTGTCGTGCAGCCTCGGGCTTTCCGGCGCAAGAAGCTTTTTCTGGCCGACATGGATTCCACCATGATCGGCCAGGAATGCATCGACGAACTGGCGGATTTCGCCGGCCTGAAGGCGTATGTCGCCGGGATCACCGAGCGCGCGATGCGCGGCGAAATCGAGTTCGAGCCGGCGCTGCGCGAGCGCGTCGCGCTGCTGAAGGGCCTGGCCGTCAGCGTCGTGGACGAGGTGCTGAAGAAGCGCATCACGGCGACGCCGGGCGGCCGCGAGCTGGTCATGACCATGCGCGCCCACGGCGCACACACCTGCCTGATCTCGGGCGGCTTTACCTTGTTCACCGGCGCGGTCGCCGCGATGATCGGATTTCAGGAAAACCGCGCCAACGAATTGCTGGTGAGGGACGGAAAACTGGCCGGCGAAGTCAGGGAGCCGATTTTGGGCCGCGCCGCCAAACTGGCAACCCTGATCGAGCTGCGCGAATCCTTCGATCTCGACGAGATCGAAACGCTGGTAACCGGCGACGGCGCCAACGATCTCGGCATGATCCAGGCCGCCGGCCTGGGGGTCGCCTACCACGCCAAACCGGCGGTGGCAGCGGCGGCGGCAGCCAGGATCGATCACGGCGACCTCACCGCGCTGTTGTATGCACAGGGCTATCGGCGGGATGAGTTTGTAGAGTCGTAATCCCTCAACGGATCCCCGCGCCGCATGCACAGTTGCGCACCAGGAGGGAACGACACCTTCATGTGCCCCGCGGCGTGCTCATTACTGCACGCTCAGCGCCACGAACCGCAGTTCGCCTTCCGCATTCGATACCAGCAGCAGGACGGATTTCTTGCCGTCCTTCTTCAGCTGATCGACGCGCTTCTTGATGTCGGCGGCGTTGGCGACCGACTCCTGCGCCACCTCGACGATCACGTCGCCGGCGCTGAGCCGCTTCTCGGCGGCGTCGGACGCAGTGTCGACGCTGGTGATGATGACGCCCTTGACGGTGTCCTTGATCTTGTAGCGGGTGCGCAGGTCCTTGCTGAGGGTGGCGAGATCGAGGCCGAGCGCCTTTTGCGTCACCGGCTTCTCCACGGGCTCGTCCTTGGTCTTGGCTGCGGCCTGCACGGCCTTGTCGGTGTCCAGCAGACGGCCGAGCGTGACCTTGCGGATCTCCTCCTTGCCCTTGCGGATGATGACGACGTCGACCTCCTTGCCGACCGCGGTGTCGGCCACCACGCGCGACAGGTCCTTCGGCTCCTTGATATCCTTGCCGTCGAATTTGACCACGACGTCGCCGGGCTCGATGCCCGCCGGTTTCGCCGGCCCCTTCTCCTCGACGCCGGCGATCAGCGCGCCGCGCGCCGGTTTGATGCTGAGGCTTTCGGCGATTTCGTCGGTGACCTGCTGGATGCGGACGCCGAGCCAGCCGCGGCGCAATTCGCCGAACTGCCGCA
>JAYSPJ010000548.1:0-9217 GCA_043722155.1 Bradyrhizobium sp. | reverse complement strand
GCATGAGATCGATCAGCGACGGCATATCCGGTTAATCCTCGAGACTATCCAAGCAGGCGAGCGACATTCTGGAACCAGATGACGAGCGGCGCGGGAAGGTAGATGCCCGCGCCCAGCACCAGCGCGAGATGGGCAAACATCGGAACGTAAGAAGCTTCGGCCGACGCCGTGCTGCCGCGGGGTCGGCCGAATGCGACGCTGGTCAGCCGCAGCATCAAGGCGCCGAACGCCAGCAGAATCCCGAACACCAGCACGATCGCCAGCAGCGGCTGCCGCGCAAAAGTGGAGCTCACGACCAGAAATTCGCTCATGAAGATACCGAGCGGCGGCAATCCGGCGATTGCGGCGACGCCGACCACCAGACCCCAGCCGAGCGCCGGATGGGTCACCGTCAGGCCGCGGATCCGGTTGATCCGCTGCGTGCCCTTGATCTGCGAAATGTGGCCGACGGCGTAGAAGATCGCCGACTTGGTCAGGCTGTGCATCACCATGTGCAGCAGCCCGGCGAAATTGGCCAGCGGGCCGCCCATGCCGAACGCAAAGACGATGATGCCCATGTGCTCGATCGAGGAATAGGCGAACAGCCGTTTGATGTCGCGCCGGCGGTACAGCATGAACGCCGCGAAAACTACCGAAACGAGGCCCATCGTCACCATCAGCGGGCCGGGCGCAATCGCGGCCGGATTGGCGGCGAGCAGGATCTTGAAGCGGAGCAGCGCATACAGCGCGACGTTCAGCAGCAGGCCGGACAGCACGGCCGAGATCGGCGTCGGACCTTCGGCATGGGCGTCGGGCAGCCAGGCATGCAGCGGCGCGAGACCGACCTTGGTGCCATAGCCGAGAAACAGGAAAACGAAAGCGACATTGAGCAGGGCAGGGTCGAAATTCGCGGCATGCTGGATCAGCAGCGTCCAGATCATGCCGTCCTGGCCTTCGCCGACCACCGGACGCGCCGCCATGTAGACCAGGATGGTGCCGAACAGCGCGAGCGCGATGCCGACGCTGCCGAGGATGAAATATTTCCATGCCGCTTCCAGTGCGGCGTGGGTGCGATAGATGCCGACCATCAGCACCGTGGTCAGGGTGGCGATTTCCACCGCGACCCACATCAGGCCGATATTGTTCGACACGAAAGCGAGGTTCATGCCGAACATCATGGTCTGGTACATGGCGTGGTAGAAACGCAGGTAGACCGGAGTCAGCCGGCCGGTCTGGAGTTCGTGGGCGATGTAGCTGGCGCTGAAGATGCTGGTGGTGAAACCGACGAAGGTGTTGAGCACGATGAAGACGATGTTGAGATCGTCGACCAGCACGTAGGGTCCGGGCTGCGGACGGTCGATCATGAACAGGGACAGCGCCGAGAGAAATGTCGCGAGGCTGGCGACCACGTTGAGGCGCGCCGTCAGCCGGTAGCCGGGCAGCACGGCCAGCAACGCCGCCGAACCGATCGGGATCAGCAGGACGGCCGCGACGGGATCGAAGGAAGCCGGATTCATCGCCGCTCGCCCCGGAAGTCGTCGAGGGCGGAGACGTCGACGGAATCGAAGCGTTCGCGGATCCGGAACAGGAAGATGCCGATGACGATGAAGGCGATCAGGATCGAGAACGCCACGCTGATCTCGACCACCAGCGGCATGCCCTTGGCGCCGGTGGCCGCCAGCACCAGGCCGTTCTCCAGCGACATGAACCCCACCACCTGACTGACGGCGTTGCGGCGCGTCACCATCACCAGCAGGCCGAGCAGCACCACCGACAGCGCGAAGGCGAGGTCCTCGCGCGCCAGCGGGTCGGCGTCGGCGGTCACCCGCAGCATCAGCACCATGGAGAGCGCGACCAGGCCCATCCCGGCCAGCATGGTCATGCCGATCCCCACCGCCGACTCGATATCGCGATGAATGCCGAGCTGCTTGACGATGCGGTGCAGCCCCACCGGAATCACAATCGCCTTGAAGACCAGCGCGATGACTGCCGTGACGTAGAGATGCGGCGCGTCCTGGATGTAGGCCTGCCAGGCGACGGAAAGCGCGAGCACCAGGGCATGCAGGGCGAACACGTTGAGCAGCGAATAGAGCCGGTCCTGGTACAGCATCATGAAGCTGATCAGGACGAGGCTGCCGGCCAGCGTATGCGAAATGTCGAAGGCGAGGCTGTGCATCTGCATCAGAGGCTCCTTGACACGAAGAGCAGCAGCGTTCCGAGCAGGCCCAGCATCAGGGCTGCACCGAGAAATTGCGGAACGCGAAACACCCGCATCTTCGCCGTGGCGGTCTCGAACAGCGCGAGCAGGAAGCCGGCCACCGCGAGTTTGACGACATAGGCGCCGGCGCCGACCGCGTAGGACAGCACTCCGGTGCCGGACACCGCGATCTTCCAGGGGAAGAACACGCAGGCGATCAGCGAGACGTAGAGCAGCAGCTTGAGGAACGCGCCGAATTCGATCATCGCCAGATGGCGCCCGGAATATTCGAGCACCATCGCCTCATGCACCATGGTGAGTTCGAGGTGCGTGGCCGGATTGTCGACCGGGATGCGCGCATTCTCGGCGAGCGCCACCATCATCAGCGCGATGATTGCCATGCCCAGCGACACCCGCAGTCCGACGTAGGACGAGGCCATGAAATTGGCCACCGTCGACAGCTGGGTCGAGCCGGCCACCAGCGCCATGCAAAAGACGATCAACAGCATCGCCGGTTCGGCCAGCGCTGCGATCATCACTTCGCGGCTGGAGCCGATGCCGCCGAAGCTGGTGCCGACATCCATACCCGCCAGCGCCAGAAAGAAGCGCGCGCTGCCCAGCAGGGCAACGATGACAATGAGGTCGGCGGTCCAGTTGAACAACAGCCCGGTGGCGAAAGTCGGCACCAGCGCTGCGGCGACCCAGATCGCCGCGAACGTCACATAGGGCGTGACTCGGAACAGCCATGACGCGTTGTCGGCCAGCACCACCTCCTTGCGGAGCAGCCGCAACAGG
The DNA here is from genome assembly GCA_043722155.1 of Bradyrhizobium sp. GTDB lineage: Bacteria > Pseudomonadota > Alphaproteobacteria > Rhizobiales > Xanthobacteraceae > Bradyrhizobium. The sequence continues at coordinate 6,246 of JAYSPJ010000548.1, read as the reverse complement.
TCGCGATAGGGCTGAAAAATCGAAGCGCCCTGGCGCCGCACCAGCCGGGCCTTGATCTTGCGCACGAAGCCGGTCAGCAGCGGCGCCATCAGCAGCACCAGCAGCATCTGCACACCCTGCACAATGATGTCGGAGATCACGACCATATCGCGAGCACCAGAAGCAGCGTGACGAGGGTGGCGAAGACCAGGCTGAGGTAGCGCCGGATGGTCAGGAACTGGAGGCGGTTGAGCCGGTCGGCGGCGGATCCGACCGCGGCGCTGATCGGCTGATACAGCCGCTCCCAGACCAGATCATGCAGTTCGCTCCGGAACCGCGCCGGCCTGGTATCGCCCGGAGCCGGCATCTCGACGTGGTCGCGGGCGTGGAACAGGAGTGTACCGAAAACCCGGCGGATCGGCTGCGCGAAGCTGCCGCCGGAATACTGCGCTGCGGGGACGGAATCGGAAAAGCCGCAGCCCCAGGCCGGCCCGCGGCGCAGCGCATGCGAGGCGAAGCGGTGAATGAAATAGACCGCTGACGAGGCGGATATCGCGATGAAGACCATCACCAGCAATCCGTTATAGGAGCCGCGGCTCTCGTTGATCGGCACGATCGAAAGCCAGGGCACATGGGCCTGCACCGGCAGGCGGCTGCCGAGGATCTCGACCGCGACCGGCGACAGCGCGTCCATCACCGGTCCCGGCAGGATTCCGGCCAGCAGGCAGAGTGCGGCGAGGATGAACATCGCCGCCAGCGAGTAGCGGTCGACCTCGCCGGCGGTTTCCGCCGCCGGGCTGCGCGGCCTTCCGAGAAAGGTCACGCCGAATACCTTGACGAAGCACGCCGCGGCCAGCGCCGCCGCCAGCGCCAGCATCGCCCCGACCGCGGGCACCATGATCTTCAGCGCCCATTGCGGCAACTCCGGGCTCTGCAGCACGGCCTGGAAGATCAGCCATTCCGAAACGAAGCCGTTGAACGGCGGCAGCGCCGAGATCGCGGCGCAGCCGACCAGCACGACGAAGCTGGTGAGCGGCATCCGGTGGATCAGCCCGCCCAGTTTGTCCATGTCGCGCTCGCCGGTCGACGTCAGCACGGCGCCGGCGCCGAAGAACAGCAGGCTCTTGAAGAACGAGTGGTTGAGCACGTGAAACAGCGCGGCGGTGAAGGCGAGCGCCGCCGGCAGCTTCTGGCCGTTGGCCTGAAACGCCAGCGCCAGGCCGAGGCTGACAAAGATGATGCCGACGTTTTCGATGGTGCTGTAGGCCAACAGTCGCTTCAGGTCGGTTTCCATCATGGCATAGAGGATGCCCATGACGGCGGTGATGCTGCCGAGGAACAGCACGATCACGCTGGCCGGCCATGTCGGCTGGCCCAGCAGATCGAAGACGACGCGAATAAAACCGTAGATCGCGACCTTGGTCATGACGCCGCTCATCAGCGCCGAAACATGGCTGGGCGCCGCCGGATGCGCCAGCGGCAGCCAGACGTGCAGCGGTACCAGGCCGGCCTTGGAGCCGGCGCCGAGCAGCATCAGGATCAGCACCAATGCGGCCACGTACGGCGTATGCGGCGTATTGCGAATGGCGGCGAAGCCGTAATCTCCCGTCGGTCCCGCCAGCAGGCCGAAGGCCAGCAGCAGCGCCAGCGTGCCGAAGCTCGCCATCACGAGATAGATGTATCCCGCTTTGGCGTTGCCGGCTTCGCGGTGGTGCGCCATGACCAGCGCCCAGGACGCCAGCGACATGAATTCCCAGCACAGCAGATAGGAAAACGCATCATCCGCCAGCACCACCAGATTCATGCCGGCCAGGAAGGCGGGAAAGAACGGCAGCACGCGGTGCGGCGACGGCTCATGGTGGCCGTAGCCGAGGCCGTACAGGCTTGCCGCCGCGCCGCCGAGGTTGACGACAACCAGGAAAAACGCGGCCAGCGCATCCATGCGGAAATGGGCGCCGAGCCACGGCAATCCGATCGGCAGGGTCAGGCCGGTGGCATCCGCGGTGCCGCCAAGCAGCCAGCGCAGCGACCCGGCCAATGCGGCGAGGCAAATCACCATCGTGGCGGAATAGATCACCGCGGTGGCGCGCTTGCTGCGGCTCAGAACGATCGCCAGGACCGCCAGGCCGAGCAATCCCGCAACACAAATCATTTGCAAAACGACGGCCGACATTATCTGCGCGCCCTCGTTCCGCTCGATGCCTTGTTCTCGATCTGACGGTCCAGATAGGTCCTTGCCGATCCGGAATTGATTTTCAGACGCACCCCGCGTCCTCCGGCGCTGCTGACCGCGCCTTCGTCTATCAACTCGATGCCGGCGCCCTCGATCGCCGTGATCAGCTTCACCAGCGAATCGACATTGCCCCGGACCATCGATTCGCTGGCCTCCATGCGCTGAATGGTGGGTACGGAAAGCCCGGACAACTCCGCGAGCCGGCGCTGATCGATGCCGAGAAGCACCCTGGCAGCCCGCAATTGCGCCGCTGTGATCATCGATGTGCCTCGGGACCGCTAACCGATATCAAACATCACTCCTGCATCATAACTAATGATGTTAAATTGTCAATAAGTGATGTGTAAGATATCTATTCTAAGGGACAATTCCGGGGTGCGCCGCAGGCCAGCGCGGCCAGCAGTTTTCGATCAGGTGGCGCGCCGATTGTTCCCCCGACGGCGGAACCGGCGCGGTAACCTTGCCGGGCAATAACGGCTGGACTTGCCCGCCTCGCTTCCTAAATGGGGTGTAGGTTCTTTTTCGGGTATTTCAGGAGGCCTTCGCATGGGCCTGAACAACGTCTTCGCCGCCATCCTCGGCGCCACGCTCGTGGCTTGGAGCGGTATGTCGATCGCGGACCAATACCGTCCCGGCGAATTCCTCGGCCTCGACCTTTCCAGCGCGGTGCTTTCGCCAAAACCGCTCGGGCCCGCCACGCAATTCACGCCGGTGCGGATCGAGGCGCGCGCCGATCGCGCCAGCCCGGCGCCGTCCGTGCGCGCCGCACGCGTCAGTCCTGGCAAGTCCCCGGTCGGGCATCTGCGCGCGGACAAACCGCGCGGCGCCATCAGTACAAAGCTGGCGCGTAGGGGTGGCGATCCGCTCGATGCGCAGGCATCCGATACGCGGGTTCAGGCATGGCCGTGCAAGTCCGGCGGCATCTGCAACTGGAAGTGAACCGGCGTCGCCGCGATCAGGCGGGCGCGCTCAGCGCGTCACGAACAGATAGCCGCCCAGCACCAGCAGCAAGGAGAGCGCCACCAGCACGCCGACCACGCCGGTGATAATCGCAAACAGCTCGTTGGCTTCCAGCCATCGTCGTAACGCTCTGACCATTGCTGTGCGACCCGATCCCGATTTGCAGTTTGCCTGGCGGGCAGGCTATCAAACGGCGGGCCCGCTGTCTCGCTTATCCCTCGGCCAACTCTCGTTCAAATGACCATCGCCGCTTGCTGAACCGGCGGTTCCAGGTCGTCAGGAGCTATCCATGGAATACCTGCAAACCCAGGGCATCAGCCTGCCGCGGCTTGGCCTCGGCACCTTCCGCCTGCAGGGCGATGCCTGCCGCGCGGCGGTCGAAAGCGCGCTCGGCATCGGCTACCGGCATATCGACACCGCGGAAATGTACGGCAACGAGGATGCCATTGGGGCCGCGATCGCCGCATCCGGCGTCGCCCGCAAGGATCTGCACGTCACCACCAAAGTCTGGCACGAGAACCTGGCGCCGGACGCGATCCGCCGGGCGTTCGACGCCAGCCTGAACAAGCTCGGGCTCGGCCATGTCGATCTCTATCTCGTGCATTGGCCGTCCAGGGCCATGAACCTGCCGGCGATCTTCGAAATCCTGATGAGGCTCAAGCAGGAAGGTCGCACCCGCGCCATCGGCGTCGCCAATTTCAACGTCGCGCTGTTGAAGACCGTGGTCGAGGAGATCAAGGCGCCGATCGCCTGCAACCAGATCGAATACCATGTGATGCTCGATCAGACCAGGGTCGCCAGATATCTCGCCGCCAAGTCGATCCCGCTGGTGGCGTATTGTCCGCTGGCGCAAGGCCGCGCGGCGTCGGACGCGACATTGATGGCGATCGGCCGCAAGCATGGCGCCAGCGCCGCGCAGGTGGCGCTGAAATGGCTGCTCGACCAGGACGGCGTCGCCGCGATCCCGAAAGCGTCGCGCTTGGAAAGCCAGCAGGCCAATCTCGACGCGCAGAATATCGGGCTCGACGACGAGGATATGAAGGCCATTGCGGCGCTGCCGAAAGACAAACGCTGCGTCAATCCCGGCTTCGCGCCGGCATGGGATTGATGTTTCTTCCCTCTCCCCTTGTGTTCTCGGGAGAAGGGCGGACGCTGATGGAAGTTGTTTCCGAAGAGTGGATACAGCGTTGATATTGCTTGCGTCAACCAATACGGACGTTCACGTTTGAACCCATCATAACCCATGCAGTGCTACCTATGTTGGTTCGAGGTAGCAGCATCGGTCGGGGATCAAATGCCGCAAGTGAAGCTGACCAAGAGCGTGATCGATGGCTTACCCATTCCGGTCAAGGACGTTGTCTACTGGGACATTGCCTGCCCCGGTTTCGGCGTCAAGGTAACACCGAAGGGCCGCAAGGTTTTTCTTGTCCTGTTTCGGACGGCGGGAGCGGGCTCGCGGTTGCGTAAGTATACCATCGGACCATACGGTCGGGTGACCCTCAACCAGGCTCGCATCACTGCCCAAAAGGTATTTGCCGCGAAACTCGATGGACGCGATCTCGCCGCGGAGAAGAACGACTCTCGCCGCCGGATGGTCGCAGACCGGGTCGACGACCTGCTCGAAGCTTTTATTGTCCAGCACCTCTCCCAAAATCGATCAGCACCGGAAATCTCAAGGATGCTCCGCCGGGAGATCGGGTCGGCATGGGGTAGCCGGAGCATTCACGAGATCAGTAAGCGCGACGTAATTGATGTCGTCAGCGCTATCGAGCAACGCGGGGCTCCTGTCGCCGCCAACAAAGCGCTGAAATCGATCAAAACCTTCCTTCGCTGGTGCGTGGGTCGTGCCGTGCTAGACCGGTCACCCGCCGACGGTGTCCCGCTGCCGGTCAAGGAAGTGACGAGAGATCGGGTCTTGAACGACGATGAGCTTGCCCGGGTCATCACCGCCGCGCGGCAGATCGGCGGTCCCTACGGAGGAATCGTCGAGTTGCTCGCTCTTACAGGTCAACGCCGCGAGGAAGTGGCGCGCTGCACTTGGGACGAAATCGATATGGGTAGGCGCACCTGGAAGCTGCCGTCAGCGCGGACCAAGAATGCCAAGGCACATGAAGTCTACCTGTCGGATCAGGCTGTCGCCGTTCTCGGCCGGGTGGATAAAATCGGTACGTTGGTCTTTTCGCAATCAGGAACTGTGCCTTTCCAAGCTTTCAGCGTCGTCAAGCGAGAGCTTGACCAACTGTCGGGGGTCACGGCGTGGCGGCTTCATGACCTACGCCGGACTTGCGTGTCGGGCATGGCACGGCTTGGTATTGCGCCTCATGTCGCCGACAAGGTTCTCAATCACCAAGGCGGCACGATTTCTGGCGTTGCGGCGGTCTACCAACGCCACGATTTTCTTGCAGAACGAAAAAAGGCGCTGGAAATGTGGGGCGCGCACGTCCAGCGGGCCGTTGGAAAGGCTATTAGAAAGAATGACCACTTACCCAAAGTAGCATAAATCATATACCGTCAGCTAAAGATGTGTTTCGCCCATGTCGGCTTTTGGGGGTGAAGCGGACATCACGAACCCAAAGTACCACTTCCGTTTTTGACCCACAAAAGACATCGCGCCCCAGCACTGTCCTGTGTTGATTTCAACTGGTTTTCGTTCGTTGGTGGACGCTAAACAGCTATGTTTTTCGGCCCGTAAAGCGCATCGTTCTCTGGGGCACATGGAACGACGCACATTTATCAAGCTACTCGGAGTGACGACAGCGTGGCCGCTTGCTGCGCGTGCGCAGCAGACAACAATTCTCAAGGTCGGTTTACTTTATCCCGGTCTCGCGACCTCCGCGGTGGCCCGTGTGGCAGCGTTCCGTGACGGCCTGCACAATGGCGGGATCGGGCCTGGCGATGTCGAGATGATCGTGCTGACTGCAGAAGGCGATCCGAATAGGCTCGATCGTCTGGCGCTCGAACTGGTCGAACGCAAAGTTGATGTGCTGGTACCCATCAGTGAGCTATCGGTGAAGGCTTTGCGCAAGGTCACCGGCATTCCGATTGTTGCGTTCGATCTTGAGACTGACCCCATC
>JAYSPJ010000547.1:0-3872 GCA_043722155.1 Bradyrhizobium sp. | reverse complement strand
GCGATGGCGCCGTCGGGCACCGGCTTCTTCACTCCATTGAGGCTGCCGCCGGAAGCGGCGAGCTTGATCGCTTCGGGCGACGGATTGCCCTTGCCCTCGAACAGCGCCAGCGTACCGATCGCCTGACCGGAAGCGATGGCGGGAAGCCACTTATTCTTTTGCGCGGCGCTGCCGGCGAGCAGGATGGCTTCGGCCGCCAGATACACGGTCGACGAAAACGGCACCGGCGCCAGCGCGCGGCCCATTTCTTCGGCGATCACGCAGAGTTCGAGATGGCCGGCGCCGGCACCGCCGAATTCCTCGGGGATCGCGACGCCGAGAAAGCCCATCTCGGCAAGACCCTTCCACAAATCCTTGTCATAGCTGGCATTGCCGTCGAGCACGGTGCGCACCGCCTTGGGCGGGCATTTTTCGGCGAGGAATTTCCGCGCTTCGTCGCGCATCTGCTTTTGTTCGTCGGAGAAATCGAAATTCATGTTGAGTACCTTTACCTGCTGGTCATTCCGGGGCGCGCGTAGCGCGAACCCGGAATCTCGATAAGTAACCTCTGGATCCCGGATCGGTCCCAAGACGGACCGTCCGGAATGACGGCTTGGTGGTTCGCTACGCTTCCTCAATTCAAAATAATGACGTCTTCGCCGGGCGGATCGGCATAGAGCCGTTCCACCAGCGCCGCGCGGCGCTCGAGCCCTGCGCGCTGGTTGATGTAGCCCTTGTCGGTGAGTTCGTTGCCGTCGATCGAGGCTGGCTCGATCATCAGAATGGCGCGCGCGACGCGCATGCTGCTGGCGCCTTCGGTCGACTTGTTATGCGCCTCCAGACCGCGCTTCAGGCAGGCCAGCACTTCGGGGTGCCTGACCACATCCTCGTAGCTCGCATCCGCGTCGCCGACAATCTGCCGGCAGGCATGCAGATTGGGCCATGCCAATAGTCCCACAAACGGGCGATCCTGCCCCGCGACCAGCGCGTCCTGCACCACCGGCGTGGCCGCGGCGATGGCGTCGGTGCGCAGCGAGCCGACATGGACGAAGGTGCCGGTAGTGAGCTTGAAATCCTCCACCACGCGGCCGGCGAAGATGATGCCCTGCAAGGGATCGGCGGGATCGACGAACACCCCGGCGTCCCCGATGCAGTAAAAACCTTCCTCGTCGAACGCGGCCTTGGTGAGATCGGGCCGGCCGAAATAGCCGGGCGTGACGTTGACGCCGCGCAGCCGCAATTCGTATTTCGCGCCGACCGGCACCATCTTCAGTTCGACGCCGGGGAACGGCAGTCCGATCAGGCCGACGCGCTCGGTGTCCCAATAGGTGCCGGTCGAGGTCGGCGCGGTCTCGGTCGAGCCCCAGCCGGTATAGAACACGATACGCTCGCCGGTGGCGCGCACCGCCAGCGCCTGCATGCGGTCAAAAAGATCGTCGGGCAGCCGCGCCCCGCCATAGGCCATCAGGCCCAGATTCCTGAAAAAGCTGCGGCAAAGAGCGTCGTCCTTTTCCATGGCGGCGGCGAGCGCGGCATAGCCCGCCGGCACATTGGCGTAATAGGTCGGCGAGATCTCGCGCAGGTTACGCAGCGTCTCATCGATCAGGCCCGGCATTGGACGGCCGTCGTCGATGTAGAGCGTGCCGCCTTCGGTCAGCACCGGATTGAACAGCGCGTTGCCGCCCATGGTGTGATTCCACGGCATCCAGTCGAGATAGGTGGCGAGCGGCGCGTTCGGATCGCGCGGCCGCACCTGCATCATCATCGCGGCATTGGCGCACATCATCGCCTGGGTGTTGATGACGGCCTTGGGCATGCCGGTGGAGCCCGACGTGAACAACAGTTTTCCCACCGTATCCGGCGCTATCCTGGCGATCGATTGCTCGACGTCCCCGGTCACGGGCGTTGCCGCGAGATCGGCGAAGGCAATGCTCTCGATGCCCTCGCACGGACGCGCAACGTGGATGACCGTGACGCCATCGAGATGGAGGGCTTTCAGCGCCTTCTCGAAGGCCGGGCCGTCCTGCACCATCACCACCTTCGGCTTGATCAGGTCGAACAGGTATTTCAGCTTGACGTGATCGTGGCTCATCAGCGAATAGGCCGGCGACACCGGGGCCGCCGGAAACCGCGCCTGCATCGCCGCCATCGTCATCAGCGCATGCTCGATCGAATTGCCGGACAGAATAGCGACCGGGCTGCCCGGCTCGAGCTTCAGACCGAGCAGGCCCTGCGTCAGCCCGTCCACCGTGCGCTTGGCCTCGCCATAGGACAGCTTGCGCCATTGCCGGTCGGCGCCGGCGCGCTGCGCCAGCCAGGTCCGGCTGGGCGCTGTGGCCGCCCATTTCGCCAGTGAGGCCGGGATATGCTTCTCGTAGGCCTTGAGCGGAATCCGCGACTTCAGGATGATGACGCCGTCGGGCCGCCGCTCGACCGCGATGTCGCGCTCCAGCCATTCGATCTTGCGAAAGGCCGGTTTCGTCAAAACCGCGGCGGCATTCCCACTCATTATTGCGTCTCCAGATCCCTTTTAAACTTATATTTCGTCCTTTGCGGACCGCTTTTCTTATCGCCTGATATACACGGGCTTTCGCTTTTCCAGAAAGGCCCTGATGCCCTCGTTGAAATCTTCCGAGCGGCTGCACAGGACCTGATTGCGGTCTTCCATTGCGATCACCGCTTCGATTGAGCCGGCATCGACGCTCATGTTGAGGCATTCCTTCGACAGCCGCAAACCGACCGGCGAGGCCGTCATCATCGCATCGACGTAAGGCACTGCGGCGGCATCGAGGCCGCCTTCCTCGACGAGCTCCGAAACCAGCCCGACCGCCAGCGCGCGCTCGGCATGGATGAAGCGCCCGGTCAGGATCAGTTCGGAGGCAACCGAGACACCCACCAGCCGCGGCAGAAAATAGCTGGTGCCGATGTCGCAGCCGCCGAGTCCGAGTTTAATAAACGCGCAGTTCATCCGCGCCGATCGGGTAGCGAGACGGATATCGGCGGCGAGCGCCAGTGCAAAGCCGCCGCCGGCCGCGGAGCCCTGCACCAGCGCTACGATCGGCTGCGGGCAGCGCCGCATCAGCAGCACGATGTCGGCGATCCGACGCTGCGAATCCAGCGACTCGGTGACCCCTGGCGGCTCCTGCTGCCCGGCGCGGCGCGCCATCGCGTGCTTGAGATCGAGTCCGGCGCAGAACGAAGCGCCCGCGCCCTTCAGCACCACCACGCGGGTGGAGCGGTTACGCTGCAGGCCTTCGAAATAGCCGTTGAGCGCGTCGATCATCTCGGGATTGAGCGCATTGAGGCTGTCCGGGCGATTGAGCGTCACCCGGTCGACCCCGTCGTCATGTTCGATCAGCAGCGGTTGAGTCACGCTGGCCTCCCCACCATCGTCGTCCCCGCGAACGCGGGGACCCATACGCCGTGCCGTTTCGATCCTGGCATGATGGAAAAGACCTTCCGAAACAATTACCGCCGCGGAGTATGGATCCCCGCGTTCGCGGGGACGACAACTAATAGTTACGCGCGAGCTACTACCTTGGCGCCATGCGGATCGCGCCGTCGAGGCGGATGGTCTCGCCGTTGAGCATCGGGTTCTCGACGATATGCACCGCGAGATTGCCGTATTCGGAGGCGTCGCCGAGCCGCGCCGGATGCGGCACCTGGGCGCCGAGGCTCTTGCGAGCTTCCTCGTTCAATCCCATCAGCAGCGGCGTCAGGAACAGGCCGGGCGCGATGGTGTTGACGCGGATCTTGAGGCTGGCGAGATCGCGCGCCGCCGGCAGGGTGAGACCGACGACGCCGCCCTTCGAGGCGGCATAGGCGATCTGGCCGATCTGGCCTTCATAGGCCGCGACGCTCGCGGTGTTGATGGCGACGCCGCGCTCTTCGCC
>JAYSPJ010000546.1:0-2448 GCA_043722155.1 Bradyrhizobium sp. | reverse complement strand
GCGCGGCAGATATGCCGCGCGCGTTCCGAATGCCGACACCCCCCGCACTGCCCCATGGCAGAACTCGGCGCCTCGTGCTATCGAGTAGGCCAATTCGTCACTATGCGAGATTACTTTCTCGCGTGCAGTCGGTGGAGCCGATTTCCGCAGCCCGCTTCGACGTTTCCCAACTCAAGCGGAGCAGTTGAACATCCATTGGACGCCAAAGCGATCAGTCAGCTTGCCGAAGTAGTCCCCCCAAGGCTGAACGGCAAGCGGAGTGGTCACCTTTGCGCCTTGACCTAAACGTTCGAATAGCCGGTTTGTCTGATCGCGGCTGTCCGTCATCAGGATGTGCGCCGAGCCCCGCATCGGTTCGGCGTCGTCGTTGTCTGAGGCATAGAAGAGAACACCCGGTCCTTCGAATTTGGCGTGCATGAGTTTGCCTCGCATCGCCTCATTCTTTAGCGGCATGCTGCCGGCGCCGTGGCGCAGGACTTCGACCACGGTGCCAAGGCCGCACTGCGTGTAGAAGTCGAGGGCCTGCTCGCAGGTCGTCGTGAAGAACAGGTAGTTTGATTGCTGCATTGTCGATACCCCTGAAGCGTGTCTCGCAGTATCGGATCGGCACGCGTCAACTGGCGCCGTGTTGTATGGCCTCACCCATCTCAGCGTTGGAATACGCTTTGCCCGCGATGCCCCATGTACCGTCAACCGCGTACGTCACGTTGACAAACGTCCGTTCACGCGGATGCGAGCCCGCCTTGAGCTGATCAATGATGTCAGTGATCGCGCCCACGAATGCCCGCTTGACTTCGGCAGTCTGGAAGGCGACCGCCGGAACCTTCACTTCGACGATGGCCAGTGACTGGGGCTTGCCGCCGGCATAGCTCTGCGACTCTGGGCTCACGACCAGATGGCCGATGACGTTCGGGGTCATGAACTTGTTGCCGGTCAGGCCGTGCGCGCGCAGCAACGCGTCCGCGACGAGGGGGAACACTTCGCCCTCCCCTTTGGGGGTGAGAAGACCTGTGGTGACTTGGACTGAAATAGGCATTGAAGTAGCTCCTTGATCTATGTGGATGGTCGAGTCAAAGCTCTCGCTCTTGTGCCACGATCACAATATAGCGATCGTGACGGTGCAATCATCACATAACGAACGTGATGTCGTCAAGCGTTGAATGTCGATCATTGGTTGGAGGCTTCGTACATGGCACATCGGGCGGGTCAGAAGGAAGAAGGTCGGGCGAAAATCCTCAAGAGCGCTGGCAGAGGGTTTCGCAGCCGGGGGTACGGTGGCTCGGGCGTCGACGGCCTGGCAAAGGACGCAGCCGTGACGTCGGGTGCCTTCTATGCACATTTCAAGTCGAAAGCGGATGCTTTCCGCGAGTCGGTGACCGTCGGTCTCAAAGATCTGAGGCGAGGCATCGAGCAGACGCGCGAGCAACTGGGACGCCGCTGGCGCGAGGGGTTCATCGACTTCTACTTGGGAGACCGCCGCACCTGTGATCTGGCTGACAGTTGCGCATTGCAAAGTCTCTCGGTGGAAGTGGCGCGGGCCGATGACGATGCTCGGCAAGCGTACGAGACGGAATTGCGCGCGATCATCGAAGCGGTGGCCGCCGGCCTTGAAGGCAAACCCAAGGCCAGGCGCGAGGAGGCGACCGCGCTGCTTGCGCTACTCGTTGGCGGGGTCTCGCTCGCTCGGGCTGTCCGGGATGCCACTGTCAGCGACGAGATCGCAGCTGCAGTCCGCAAGGCCGCCATCGGACTGGGCACCCACGCATAGCCTGGTTTTTGCGCGGCGCGTGCGGCAGGTGTGCCGGGCGCGTTTGGAGCCCCGCCCGGGCCGAGTCCACCCCGGGCGTTTGATCCGCGCCCGTTCGGCGCAAATTCAGCAGCTCATGGTCCGGAGGATTCGCCGCCTTCATATTGCACACCTTCAGGCTTCGCAAGCTACGATGCAGTTCATCCAGCCGTGCATAGACGTCACGCAGCAGCCGTCGAGATGCCTGGGCCGGAGAGCAATACTGCGATGCGCTCGTACGCGGTGTCCGGGTTGAGTCTCGTCGAGCCGAGACAAGGCGCCAGCTCGCTGGGAAGGCTGTCTTCGATGTGGAGCCGATAGGTGGTCATCGCGGTTCCCGTTTGGGTCGTTCAGGCCGTCAGCGTAAGGAGAAGACCGGGAGTGGTACCGACTCAGGGCGCCGAACGACACATGCCATCCGCAAACGTCCCGAATTCGGAATTGTTCCGGGTTGCTTTTTGTGGGCCGTCACTGACCGGGCAGGGCACCGTAGGCAACGACTACGCCCGGGCCTTGCTGCGCCGGGTTGTGCAGTGACGCGCCGTCCTTGACGCTTGCAGGCAGGCTGCCACGAACGACGGCGACTCACCGACAGGCCGTCCACCATGCCCGGACCCAACCACGCCGCTACCGATCAAGCCTGCGCAGACGCGCGAGGGGCG
>JAYSPJ010000545.1:0-6099 GCA_043722155.1 Bradyrhizobium sp. | reverse complement strand
GCTCGTCATGTTCGAATCCGGCAACCGCGTGCAGGACACGCTGGCCGATCTCGCCGGCATCATGGGCACGCGCGATGCCGCGATCTGCCGCGAAATGACCAAGCTGCACGAAGAGATTTTGCGCGCGCCCATCGCGGAACTCGCAACGGCCGCCGATACGCTGGAGACCCGCGGCGAATTCGTGCTGGTGATCGGCCCGCCGGCGGCCCGCGCGCAGGCCATGACCGAGGATGCGCTGGACGACCTGCTGCGCAGCTCCCTGCAGCGCGACAGCGTCAAGGATGCGGTGGCGCATGCGGTCGAACTGTCCGGCCGGCCGCGCCGCGAAATCTATGCCCGCGCGCTCGAACTCGCCAAACGGACCCACCCGCAAGCGACGGACGATGATGGCGAAGACTGACGGCGCCAGGCCGCCCGAGAAGCTGGCAAAAGTCGCGGCCCCCGGGCGCGTCGCGGCGTTTCGCACCGGGCTGTCGGCGGAAGCGCGTGCCGCGGCCTGGCTGATGGCAAAGGGCTATCGCATTCTCGCAAAGCGATTTCGCACGCCGCATGGCGAGATCGACCTCGTGGCGCGCAAGCGCGACCTGGTGGCGTTCGTCGAGGTCAAGGCGCGCGCCAGCCTGGATGACGCCGCCTATGCGGTGACGCCGCGCCAGCAGGCGCGCATCATCGCCGCCGCCTCAGCCTGGCTGATGGCGCATCCCGAGCATGCGGATTTCGAGCTGCGTTTCGACGCCGTGCTGATTGCGCCGCGGCGTTTGCCGCGCCATCTGTTGGCGGCATTCGACGCCAGCACCTGACGCTTCCGACCCATCACCTGCATCCCACCAACTCGCGGACCCCCCAATGAAATTGAACGTCGCCGTCCAGATGGACCCCATCGCGCGCATCAACATCCGTGGCGATTCGACCTTTGCGCTGCTGCTGGAGGCGCAGAAGCGCGGCCACGCGCTGTCCTATTACACCCCGGACGTGCTCTCGCTGCGTAGCGAGGAGCTGGTGGCGCCCGTTCAGGCACTGACCGTGCGCGACGAGGCCGGCAATCATTTCACCCTCGGCGAGCCGAAGCGCGAGCCGCTCGCCGGCTTCGACGTGGTGCTGCTGCGGCAGGACCCGCCATTCGATCTCGCCTACATCACGTCAACGCATTTTCTCGAACGGATTCACCCCAAGACGCTGGTGGTGAACAATCCCGCCAGCGTGCGCAACGCGCCGGAAAAAGTGTTCGTGATGGATTTCCCGCATCTGATGCCGCCGACCCTGATTTCGCGCGACCTCGACGAGATCAACGCGTTCCGCGCCGAGCACGGCGCCGTGGTGATGAAGCCGCTGCACGGCCACGGCGGCGCCGCGGTGTTTCGCGTCATGCCGCAGGACATGAATTTCGGTTCGCTGTTCGACATGTTCTCGGTGACCTTCAGGGAGCCCTGGGTGATCCAGCGCTTCCTCCCCGAAGTCAAACACGGCGACAAGCGCATCATCCTGGTCGACGGTGAATTCGCCGGCGCCGTCAATCGCGTGCCGGCGGCCGACGATCTGCGCTCCAACATGGTGCGCGGCGGCGCGGCGCAGGCCACCGACTTGACGCCGCGCGAACGCGAAATCTGCGCGACGTTGGGTCCGAAACTGCGCGAGCGCGGCCTGCTGTTCGTCGGCATCGACGTCATCGACGGCTTCCTCACCGAGATCAACGTCACCTCGCCCACCGGCATTCGCGCCATCGCGCGGCTGGGCGGGCCGGATGTGGCGGCGAGGATCTGGGATGTGATCGAGAAGAAGCGGGGCGGCTGAATTCGGAGAGCCCAACCCCCCGTAGCCACGTGTACCGATTGTTGATAATACCCGGCTTCGCTTCAATCTAAGATTGCGGGGTCGCGATGATCGAGTTTGTCACAGTGGCAGCGCTGATCCTGACGGGATTCGCGCTGGTATGGCTTTCGAGATACGCCCGACTCGGACTTGGAGAAGCCTCCAAGACGACCGTCATCCTGGCGCCGCTGATCGTGTTCCTGTTCCTGTCGGGAAAGGTTTCTGAATTCGAAGGCTTGGGCTGGAAGGCAAAATTCCGAACCGTCGGCACCGAAAGCGTGATCAAGGCGGCGAGTTCGTCGGACCTCGCGACGATCAGTGATCAGGCAGACCCGGCCGATTTCTTCAGTGAAGCAAATTGGGGCCTTTGCCGGCCTTATTACGTACTGACCGACAACTCGGCAAAGAGCAAGGCGAAGCCGGCTGAACTGGACCAGGCAGCTGTTTTGTATATCGCGACGGCGATCCGAAACTCCATTGTCTGCGGCCGGTTTTCGGCACTCATCATCGTTGACCGCGACCGGAAGCCGGTCGGCTTTTTTCCCCGGGATCAATTCCTGGAACTGCTTCGAATCGTATTGGTTGGATACGGCGACGTTCAAATCGATAGTGAGGCTGCCTTCCGGCACGTCGCCGGTTCTGAACTGGGCGTTATTCTCATGAACCCGGTCATACGCGCCAAAACAGACGAGGCCCGCCACGACACCGTGCCTGGCACTGAAAATATCGAATCTGTTTACAAGAAGATGATTGCGGCCCATGCCGAGATCGCGCTGATTACCGATCGACTGGGCCGGTTTGATGGAATCATCACGCGCGCCGCGATCGAAGGCAGAATCATTGAAGGGCTGCTGGCGGCCAGCAAATAGTTCAGGTCCGGATGCGCCATTTGACCGGACGATGGCTGCCGGAGGGACCGGCCGAGACTGTTGCGGGCCCGCCGATGAGCCTACCGTGTGGCCATCGAATCACGCAGACCGCGAGGAGAGGCCACATGGCTGACCAGGAGAATTCCCCACCGCCTCCCGGTCTCGTTTACGAGGACACCGGCGCCGCCGCCCCGCTGGTTTATTTCGACATCGTCGGGGCCTACGGCATCATGCACGGCACCGTCGAGATCGAGCTCGCGACCCGCATTCTCGTTCCCGCGCCGAACGGCCTCACCGACGTCAAATTCCTGTCCTCCGGGCGGTTGCGCTGCAGCCCGACCGCCGCCGCCAATTTGCGCAACGCGCTCGATGCCGCGCTGAAGATGCTGGAGCAGCCGCAGCCTCAACCCGATCCGGTGGCCGCCTCCAGGATGAATTGAGCGGACGGCACGCCGGGCATTTTCCGGCCGGCGGTTTTTCCTTGCGCCTTCCAAAGGCCTATTTCGCTTGTCAGCACTTGGAAGCGGGTGCAACTTGAGCAGATGCCCGCTCGATCAAGCGGACAGGTCAGTCCGGGGCTGCAACGCACAATCTCTATAAAAACAACGGAGGACAACGCATGACACAAGATGTTTAGCGACGATCCCTGCTCGCACTCGGCGCCGGCCTCGGCGCAACGGCCATGCTCGGCGGCAGCGCTTTGGCAAAGGCGCCGAAGCTCGGCACCCAGTCGCCCTATTTCTACCGCTTCATGCTCGGCAACGCCGAAGTCAGCGTGGTTTCCGACGGCCCGCTGCCGCTCGGCCCTCCCAAGGGCACCTTCATCGGCGTGCCCGATGAAGAAGTGAAGAAGATGCTGAGCGATAATTTCCTGTCGCCTGACAATGTCGTGCTCGAGCAGAACTCGCCGATCGTCAACATGGGCGACAAGCTCGTGCTGTTCGACACCGGCATGGGCACCTCGAAGGCATTCGGCCCGACCACCGGCCGGCAGCAGAAGAGCATGGCGGAGGCCGGCATCAAGCCCGGCGACATCGACGCGGTGGTCTGCTCGCACGCGCATATCGACCACATCGGCGGCATCGTCGGCGCCGACGACAAGCCGCTGTTCCCCAATACGCAGGTCTACATCGCCCAGAGCGATTTCGATTTCTGGACCGATGAAGGCAAGCTCGGCGGTCCGCTGAAGGACTTCGTCCTGCATGCCCGCAAGAACCTGCTGCCGGTGCGCGACCGCCTGGTGTTCTTCAAGGACGGCCAGGAATTCCTGCCCGGCGTGCAGGCGATCTCGGCGCCGGGCCATACCGTCGGCCATACCATCTTCACGGTAACCTCGAACGGCAAATCCTTCGCCTTCCTCGGCGACCTCACCCATCATCCGATCCTGCTCTTGGAAAAGCCGCGGATGCAATTCTCCTACGACACCGACCCGAAACAGGCCGCGGAAACCCGGGTGAAGTTGCTGGACATGATCGCCACCAACAAGATCCCCGTGATGTCCTATCACTTCGCCTGGCCCGGTTTCGGCCATATCGCCAAGACCGCAGAGGGATTTCACTACTACCCCGAAGCGATGAACATGCAGCTCTGAACGGTGCGGAGTCCGTGCGGGGGTGGGCCAATGGCCGACCCCCGCATCTCCGCCGGGAAGTCAGGCGGGCCAAATGATCGGAGCAGCCACCACCCTCATCGCGCTGTTGCTGACGGCCGAGTTCGGCTCCGAGACGGTCGACGTCAGGGACCGCGGCCCCATCGATCTCGCGAGCTTCGAATGCCGGGATACGCCGCGCAGCACGCTGATCCAGCGCGCCTGCTACGATCCCGCGCAGGCCAGCATGATCGTCAGTGTGAAGGGCACGTATTTCCAGTATTGCGATTTGCCGCCGGCGACGTTCGACAGCCTGATTGCCGCGCCGTCGATGGGGCAGTTTTTCAAGCGGAGTATTGCGGGCGACAGTGCGGATGGGCGGTATGACTGCGGAAGGCCGTAGTGCGGCCTTCACGACACATTGCCCCCGATGTTCCCTTAATGTTCTTGATCTCGTCCACGGGTTCCGCTACCCTCTTACCCCTAGGAGAAGGCGGCATGGTCCAGCGGGTTTCCACCGTAGCCTTTGAGGGGATCGAGGCCCGCGCGGTCGACGTGCAGGTGCAGGTCGCGCCCGGCCTGCCTGCTTTCGCCATCGTCGGGTTGCCCGACAAGGCGGTGTCCGAAGCCCGCGAGCGGGTGCGTTCGGCGCTGATCGCCTCCGGCCTGGCGCTGCCCGCGCGCCGCATCACCGTCAATCTCGCGCCTGCCGACGTGCCGAAGGAAGGCAGCCATTATGACCTGCCGATCGCGCTCGGGCTGATGGCGGCGATCGGGGCTATTCCGCCGGACGCCTTGAGCGGCTTTACCGTGCTCGGCGAGCTCGGGCTCGATGGCTCGATCGCGCCTGTCGCCGGCGTGCTGCCTGCGGCAATCGGCGCCAATTCGCGCGACGAGGGCCTGATCTGTCCCGCCGCCTGCGGGGCCGAGGCGGCCTGGGCCAGCCCCGACATCCAGATCGTGGCGGCGAGTTCGCTGATCCAGATCGCCAACCATTTCAAGGGCACCCAGGTGCTGTCGCGGCCGCAGCCGAAAGTCCACGAGGCCGAGGTCAACCGGCTCGACCTGCGCGACATCAAGGGCCAGGAGAGCGCCAAGCGCGCGCTCGAGATCGCGGCGGCCGGCGGCCATCACCTGCTGATGATCGGCTCGCCCGGCGCCGGCAAGTCGATGCTCGCGCAGCGGCTGCCCTCGATCCTGCCGCCGCTGTCGCCGTCCGAACTGCTCGAAGTGTCGATGATCGCCTCGGTCGCCGGCGAAATCCGCGACGGCGCGCTGACCGCGCGGCGGCCGTTTCGCGCCCCGCATCATTCCGCCAGCATGGCGGCGCTGACCGGCGGCGGCATGCGCGCCAAACCCGGCGAGATCTCGCTGGCGCATCAGGGCGTGCTGTTCCTCGACGAATTGCCGGAGTTCGATGCGCGCGTGCTGGATTCGCTGCGCCAGCCGATGGAGAACGGCGAGGTCGCGGTGTCGCGCGCCAATCACCGCGTCACCTATCCGGCGCGCTTCATGCTGGTCGCGGCGATGAATCCGTGCCGCTGCGGCCATGCCTATGAGCCCGGCTATGCCTGCAAGCGCGGCCGGGTCGACCGCTGCACCTCAGACTATCAGGCGCGCATCTCCGGCCCGCTGATGGACCGCATCGATCTGCGCATCGAGGTGCCGGCGGTGACCGCCGCCGATCTGATCCTGCCGCCACCGGCGGAAGGCTCCGCGGAAGTCGCGGCACGCGTCGCCGCGGCGCGCGATATCCAGTTGGCGCGTTACGCCGCGGCCGGCCTGCCGCGGGTCCGCACCAATGCGGAAGCCCCGGCCGCGGTGCTGGAAGAA
>JAYSPJ010000544.1:0-7829 GCA_043722155.1 Bradyrhizobium sp. | reverse complement strand
CAGAACGTTTCGCCGCGGCCGGCGTCATCGTCGAGGAAGCGCATCCGGATTTGCGCGAAGCCCATGAATGCTTCCATGTCCTGCGCGCGTTCGATTTTGCGATCAGCAAGGCGGCGCTGTTGCGTTCCAAGCGCGATCAGCTCAAACCCGAAGTGATCTGGAACATCGAGGAGGGTCTCAAGCTGACGGTCGAACAACTCGAGCGCGCCGAAGCACAGCGCGTTGCAATGACCGCGCGAACGATTGAATTTTTCGAGACCTACGACCTGCTGCTGACGCCGGCGACGATCGTCGCGCCGTTTCCGGTCGAGGACCGCTACGTCGCCGAATGCGCTGGCAAGAAATTCGACAATTACGTCGAATGGCTCGGCATCGTCTATGCGATCACGCTGGTCTGCTGCCCGGCGCTGTCGCTGCCCTGCGGCTTCACCGCCTCGGGTCTGCCGGTCGGACTGCAGATGGTGGCAGCCCCCCGCGGCGAACCGCAGCTTCTCGCCGGCGCCAGACTGCTGGAGGATATTCTGGGTATCAGTGGCACCACGCCGATCGACCCGCGGGCGCCGAAGTAGCCTCTTCCTCATGGTGAGGGGGCGCTGTTGCGCCGTCTCGCACCATAAAATCACAATCCGTTCCCCATCCTTCGCGACGCGGCGAAGACGCCGCTCCTCAGGATGTGGCTACCGCGCAGCCGGCCGCCCGGATCGCAACCGACAGGGCCAGCTTGGATTGCTCCACGATTTCCTCGACCAGTTCTTCTCGGCTGATGTGGGCAACCTGGCCGGTGAGCAGCCCCTGCTCGGCCAGCATGACCACGCCGTGCAGCGCGGCCCAGATTTTCAGGGCTTGCCGCTCGCGCAAAAATCCAACGGCGGGAGCTTCCAGCGCATCCAGCAGCAGACCGAAGGTTTCCATCGCCGCGTTGTGAAGCTCGCCGCCTTTCGGCGAACAGGCCATCGTGCGCGACGCAAACATCAGGCGGTAGATCCCGTTGCGGCGAAGACCGAAAGCCAGCGCGGCTTGAGCGAGGCGCGACAGCTTCGATTGCCTCGATGGCTTGCCGATCGACTCCCGGAGCACCGCGTTGAACTGGCGGAAGGCCACTGCCGTAACCGCCTCCAGCAATGCCTCGCGGTCGGCAAAATGCCGGTAGGGCGCCGGCTGCGAGACCCCGAGTTGCTTCGCCAGGGCCTTGATGCTGATCGCTTCCGGGCCGCCCTGTTCCGCTTCGGCGAGGGCTGCCTGAACCAAGGCGTCGCGAAGATCGCCATGGTGGTAGGTGTTGATCGGCTTGCGGGCTAATCGAGGCGGCATCGGCGATCCCGGACTTTTCACTTGACACCATAAGGGCGGCGCGAATGTAATATGCTATAATTTTAAGGCGTGACCAGCAAGGCCTGCGCCACTAACAGACACCGTCGGAAACGCCAACCCGCAGCCAGGCTGCGGGTGACCCAGAGGAAGCGCTTGATGTCCGGAAAACTCAGGATCCACGTCGATCAGGATAAGTGTCAGGGCCACGCCCGCTGCAAGGCTCTGGCGCCCGAGCTGTTCGAGCTCGACGAATTCGGCAATGCGCACGAAGTCGGCGATGGCTCGGTGCCTGCGGGGCTCGAGGACAAGGCCTGGCTCGCCAGGTCGAACTGTCCGGAAATCGCGATCGAAGTCACCGAAGAGTGAGCCGTTTCACGCCAGTGCCGTCAATCTGAAGTGTGCTGACCGATATTGAGCGCCTCAAAGATCAAGCGAACGAACCGAAGGAATCTAACTGATGTCCGATCCCGCCCGCGTCATTCCCGATTCCGCGCCCGCCAAGTCCGACCATCCTCCCGTCACCGATTGGGTCCACGATTTCGACCATACCGATCCGCACTGGACGGAAGATCCATTTCCGATCTGGGAAACATTGCGGACGGCATCGCCGGTGGTTCATACCGATCGCTTTCTCGGCTGCTACATGCCGACCACCTATGAGGCGGTGAAGGAAATCGCCTACGATACCACGCATTTTTCCTCGCGCCGGGTCATCGTGCGCGACGTCCGGCCTGAAATCGTCAACACCGCGCCGCCGATCACCTCCGATCCGCCGGAACACAAGCCGGCCAAGCAACTGCTGCTGCCGCCGTTCACGCCCGACGCCATGAAAAAGCTGGAGCCCCGGGTTCGCGCGATCTGCAACGAGCTGATCGACGAATTCGTCGCAGACGGCAAATGCGACGCCGCCGCGCGCTACACCAAGCACATTCCGGTTCGCGCCATCGCCCACATGCTCGGTATCCCGGAAAAAGACAGCGACCTCTTCATCAAGTGGATTCACGAAATCCTCGAGCTTGGCATCAAGGACGATGCGACCATGATGCGCGCGGTCCACGAGATGACCGGCTATTTCCACGGTCATATCGAGGCGCGCAAGAAAAACCCCACCAACGACCTGATCACCACGATGATGAACGCTCGCGACAAGAGCGGCCAGCCGCTGTCCGACGGACACGTGCTGGGCTCATTGCGGCTGCTGCTGATCGCCGGCATCGACACCACCTGGAGCGCGATCGGCGCCTCATTGTGGCATCTGGCAAAGACGCCTGCCGATCGCGACCGCCTGATCGCCGAGCCGGAACTGATGCCGACCGCGATCGAGGAATTGCTGCGCGCCTATGCGCCGGTGACGATGGCGCGCGAAGTGATGAAGGACACCGTGATCAGCGGCTGCCCGGTCAAATCAGGCAACATGGTGCTGCTGTCGTTCCCCGCCGCCAACCGCGATCCCGCCGTGTTCCCCGACGCCGACAAGGTCGTGCTCGACCGCAAGGAAAACCGCCACGCCGCCTTCGGCCTCGGCATTCACCGCTGCGTCGGCTCCAACCTCGCGCGCATGGAGATGACCGTCGCGATCGAGGAATGGCTGAAGCGCATTCCGGACTTCAGGCTCGATCCGGCCGGTCAGGTCAAATGGTCGGAAGGGACCGTGCGCGGGCCGCGGCAGCTTCCGGTGCTGTTCGGAAAATCGGCCTGAGGCATTCGCCTCCACTCGTTCCCATGTTAGACGTTCGACTCTGACTAAATCAGAACCGAAGGTCTAACATGGCCGAACCAGGCGAACCGCCTCCCGACAGCAAGCTGACGCGCAGCAAGCAGCGCTGGGCGCAGGAGGGCCGCTTCCTCACCGGCAAGACTTCCCGTCCCGAGCAACAGCGCTTGCCGCCGGGACAGCATCTGACCCGCGACTGGCCCACCCTCGACCTCGGCCTGACCCCAAATATTTCCCGCGAGCGCTGGCGCCTCGACGTCTACGGCGCGGTCGAAAATCCGATCTTCTGGGATTTTGGGCAGTTCACCGCACAGCCGCAGACAAAATCCATCTCCGACATCCATTGCGTCACCACCTGGTCGCGCTACGACAACCAGTGGGAGGGGCTTGCGACCCGCGATCTGCTCGACGCCTGCCGGCCGCGCGACGAAGCGCGTTTCGTGGTGCTGCATTCCCACGACGGCTACGCCACCAACCTCGCGCTGGATGATTTCGCCGCCGAGGACGCCCTGCTCGCGCATAGCTGGTCCGGCACGCCGCTGGAGCAGGAGCATGGCGGCCCGGTGCGCCTCGTCGTGCCGCATCTCTATTTCTGGAAGAGCGCAAAATGGCTGCAGAGCATCGAATTCCTCGCCGGGGACGCGCCGGGATATTGGGAAGTGCGCGGCTATCACACCAGAGGCGATCCGTGGAAAGAAGAACGCTACTCGTAACTGGTTGTGTTGATTCAGGTTTTTCGGTCAGTGTTTTACGAGGTGCGCGGCTGTAGGAAAGCGGACTTGCAACCTATTTCCCAGAAAACTCAATAAAATCAACACTTGTCGCTTACCACCGAGTGCGGTGCGAGAGCCAATAAGTGTCAAATCGCACAACCTGCGTTTCAACCGTAGGTCTGCCATTTCGAACAGGCGTTTGATTTGGCAGCAGGGGTGTGAATAGCGCGGTTGCGCGATTTCCAGGCCGTGTTTGAATGAAGGTCTATTAGCTAGTGCGTTCGAGTGTGCGCCTGTCACTAGCGGGCGCACGTTCGAGCGAAAACATATGTTTGACAGGACAACTTATAAAACCGAGAGCAAAGTAGTCGCAGTTACCCAGCAAATCGAGAAAACTATCAGTCCCGACAAGGTGACTGATATGTACGATAAGGTTCGTGAGCAAGCCGAAAAAGATATCATCGCGTCTCTACGCGTCGAGAATAACATCTTGAATGGTGTGGTTGTCCAGATAGCGGACCAGTACGACACCGCTACGAGTCGGCTGTACACGCGCTTTCAACTCAACGGCAAAGACTATACCGACATGTATGTTGTGCCCACGCGAGAGGCCAGGACCATGGCCGACCTCTACAGTAAACTTGAAGAGCACTACACCCGCGTCGTTCAACGCTCGATATTTAGAGAGATTGCTCCCGCCTTTACGAAGGCAATTTTCCCGCGCATCTGATTCGTCGCTCCACAAGTCACGATGTTGCGACTATCCACCACAAAATTGCATCAGGCCGCCCTTGCCGAACTAGCTGCCCGCCCCCATGTCCACCCCGACACAGGAATAGTCGAAGCGTGAAGGGGACACCGGTAGACTATTAAAATTCCAAAAATCCCCAGACTGCTGGCTCAACGTGCGATGTCGACTAAATTAGGACCCCGCACAGGGAATGGAGAGCACCATGACGGTGTTATTCACTCTCGAAGCCAAACAGCCGTGCGGTAGGTCTTACCGACTTGGCCTAGGGTGCAACGTGCACTTTGGACTGGTTTCGATAGCGGCCTTTATCTCGCGACTGTTCTAAAGAATTGGGCACCCTGGAAACGGGGTGCCCTTTTCCGTTTTGGAGTGGAAAAAAGTGGAAAAATCAGGTGTCAAAAAAGAGTCAAAATACTACCCACCTGAGTCTTTTCAATGGGTTACGAGGTGCGTGCACCGGCTATCACAACCGCGGCGATCCATGGAAGGAAGAGCGCTATTCCGGGGATTGATTCGAATGCCGACATTCGGCAACACCTCTCCCTAAGGGAGAGGTAAAGATGGAGAACGCCCGTGCCGACTGAACGTTTCCAATTCGCCAGCGCGGAAGGCCATCAGCTTGCGGCAGCGCTCGACTTGCCCGAGGGAGCGCCGCTGGCCTATGCGCTGTTCGCGCACTGTTTCACCTGCGGCAAGGATGTACTGGCCGCCAAACGCATCGCGGCAGCGCTGACAGCCAGGGGCATTGCGGTGCTGCGGTTCGACTTCACGGGCCTGGGCTCCAGTGAAGGCGATTTTGCCAACTCGACCTTCTCCTCGAACGTCGCCGACCTGGTGCGGGCCGCCGACCACTTACGCGAAACCCGCAAGGGCCCCGCGATCCTGATCGGCCACAGCCTCGGCGGCGCCGCGATTCTCGCCGCCGCCGGACAAATTCCGGATGCGAAGGCGGTCGTCACCATCGCAGCACCCTCCGATCCCGCCCATGTCACCGGCCTGTTCAAGGAACGCATCGAGGACATCCGCAAGCACGGCAAGGTCGAAGTCCAGCTCGCCGGCCGGCCGTTTCACATCACCCGCGAATTCCTCGATGACATCGCCGAGCGCAGCCTGATGGCGCAGGTGACGAAACTGCACAAGGCGCTGCTGATCATGCATTCGCCGACCGACGACACCGTCGGCATCGACAACGCCACGCACATCTTCGTGGCGGCCAGGCATCCCAAGAGTTTTGTCTCGCTCGCCGGCGCCGACCACCTGCTTTCCGGCAAGCGCGATGCCTCCTATGTCGCCGATGTCATCGCCGCCTGGGCCGAGCGCTACCTCGATCCGGTCGCGCCCGGGCAGCCTGCCGTTCCCGGCAACACCCCACGCAAGGTCGTGGTTCGCGAGACCCGCAACGGCAAATTCCAGCAGACGATTTCGGTCGGGTCGCATCAGCTGATGGCCGACGAGCCCATTGCCGCCGGCGGCGACGACAGCGGACCCGGACCCTATGATCTCGTGCTGGCCGGCCTCGGCGCCTGCACCTCCATGACCATGCGCATGTACGCCGAGCGCAAAGCGCTGCCGCTGGAACGCGTCACGGTGACGCTCGACCACAGCAAGATCCACACGGAGGATTGCGCCGAATGCGAAACCAGGGTCGGCATGCTCGACCAGTTCGACCGCGTCATATCGATCGAAGGCCCGCTCGATGCCGAACAACGCAAAAAACTGATGGAAATCGCCGACAAGTGTCCGGTGCATCGCACCCTCACCTCGGAGATCCGTATCGTCACGCGCGCAGCCGATTGACGAACCATGGGGCCGGCGTATCATTCGATATATCCGTGGCCTCATGGTTCGAGACGCACGGCGTTGCCGTGCTCCTCACCATGAGGGTTTGAGACCTCATCCTGAGGAGCGGCGCTTGCGCCGCGTCTCGAAGGATGAAGCCCCCAAACTGGAAGATTCTTCATGCCCGTGGTGGCACGTGTCGACCCCAAGACGGTTTTTACGCCGGAGCAATGGAGCCGGCTGACGTCGCGCAGCTCGCTGCGCGGCATGTGGCTCGTGGCTCACGCCTGGGGCACCATCGCCGCGGCTATCGCGCTGGTGGCGCTGTGGCCCAATCCGCTGACATGGCTGATCGCGGTCATGATCGTCGGCACGCGGCAGTTGGGCCTCGCGATCCTGATGCACGAAGCCGCGCATGGTGGATTGCACCACAACAAGGCGATCAACGAATGGGTCGGGCAGTGGCTGTGCGCGGTGCCGGTCGGAGCCGACCTTGCCAGCTATCGCTCCTATCATCTGCAGCATCATAAATTCACCCAGCAGCCGGAAGATCCCGATCTCTCGCTGTCGGCGCCATTTCCGATCACCAAAGACAGCTACACCCGCAAGGCGATCCGCGATCTCACCGGGCAGACGTTCGTCAAACAACGGCTGCCCCTGTTGCTGTCACTGTTCCGGCGCAGGGACGGCGACGATCAGGTGTCGCACGAAAGCTTCGTCTCCAGCGGCGCCGACAAGATGGCGCGCTTTCTCGCGGTGAACGCGTTGATGTTCGGCCTGTTCTGGCTGGCGGGCGCGGGCATCTGGTACTGGGCGGTGTGGGTACTTGCCATGGCGACCTGGCTGCCGCTGGTGACACGAATCCGCAACATCGCCGAACACGCCTGCACCTCGACCGGCGAAGATCCGTTCAGCCACGCCCGTACCACGCTGGCCAATCCGGTCGAGCGGCTGTTGATCGCGCCCTATTGGGTGAACTATCACGCCGAGCATCATCTGTTCATGTATCTGCCGTGCTACCGGCTGCCGGAAGCGCATCGGCTGCTGCTCGAGAAGGGTCTGATCCAGCGGATGGAAGTCCAGCCCGGATATCTCGACGTGATGCGGCTGGCGACCTCACGCGCGCGGGCGTGACTCCGCCGGCACCAACGGCTGAACGCGCAGCACGCCGCGCAGCCCCGCAGCGGTGCCCAGCAATATTCCGGCCACCGCAACGAACGACGCCAGCGCCAGCGTCGACAGGCCCGTGAGGCCCTGCCCGATCGAGCAGCCATAGGCCATCGCGCCGCCGGCGCCCATCAGCGCCGCGCCGCCGATCGAGCGCAGCATGTGCCGCGGCGAGCTGAAGCCTTCCCAGCGGAAGCGGCCTGTGGCCAACGCCGTCAGCAGGCTTCCGGCGAATACGCCGGCCACCATGGCGATGCCGAAATTCAGCGTCAGCCCGGTCGACAGCATGATGTACTGCACGCTGTCGGCGATCGGCGCGATGAAGGTCAGCGACGTCACCGCGGCGGGATTGAAATCGTCGGCGCCGAGATAGCCGGTGGCGAACCAGCCTGCG
>JAYSPJ010000543.1:0-2056 GCA_043722155.1 Bradyrhizobium sp. | reverse complement strand
GCATTGCTCGGGCGAAAGCCAAAATCGGCCTCCAGAACCTCGCCTACAACATCCGCCGTCTTGTCACGCTGGAGCGAATGGCCGCCGCATGATGGTGTCGTGTGCCCGGTACGCATAAAACGGGGCGCAGATCGCGTAAACGCAACAGCTTCCGCGAAAAATCAACAGTGAAAACGAGCGTCATGCCAGAGCGGCGGGGTCTCCAACAACAAAATTGTCATTGTTCGAGGTGCCCTCAAGCATTTTCGAGCCATCGCAACACGTTACGACAAGCTCGCCAAAATATTTCTGGCCGGAATTCAGCTCGCTTCTGCTATCATCCTGCTCAACTGAAGACAGGCCCTAGTATCCCACTATCTAATGATTGAGTCGGTATTCAAGGTCTGCATGCGGATTCCGACGAAGTCGCCCGGGCATTCCGGGATGATGCCGCCCATGGATTCCGACATGATGTCGCCCAGGGCGTACGCCTCGCTGGCTGTTGAAGTTGTGGCACTGCTCGTTGTGAATCGTCAATCTTTTTTGGCGGACTTTTCGCGGACCCGGCGCAGGCTGTCTCCGGTGAGATCGATGCGGTGGGCGTTGTGGACGATGCGGTCGAGGATGGCGTCGGCATAAGTCGGATCGCCGATGACATGGTGCCATTTGTCGACCGGGAGCTGGCTGGTGACGATGGTGGATCGTCGTCCATGGCGTTCTTCGAGGATTTCCAGCAGATCATGCCGTGCGGCGACGTCGAGGGGCTCGAGACCCCAATCGTCGAGTATGAGGAGTTGCACGCCCCCGAGTGCCCGCAGGAGCCGGGCATAACGACCATCGCCGCGCGCCAGCGCAAGATCAGCGAAGAGCTTGGGAATGCGTTGATAGAGAACGGACCGGTTGTTGCGGCAAGCCCGGTGTCCGAGAGCGCAGGCAAGCCAACTTTTGCCGACGCCGGTCGGGCCGCTCAGGATGACGTTATCGTGGGTGTCGATCCAACGGCCCTCGGCGAGCTTCTGGAACAGCGTGCGGTCGAGACCGCGCGTGGCTCGATAATCGACATCCTCGACTGCCGCCTGGTGGCGAAGCCTCGCATATCGAAGCCTGGCTGTCAGTTTCCTGTCATGTCGATAGGTCATCTCGCGATCGAGCAGCAGCGCGAGCCAATCCGGATGCGGGAGCGCGGCGGCGTCGCCGGATGTGGCAACCTCGCCAAAGGCCTTGGCCATGCCGAACAGCCCGAGCTGATTGAGCTGGTCGAGGGTGGGATGGGTAAGCATGTGATCTCCTCAATGGTAATAGCGCGGGCCGCGGATATTGGGGTGGAGGATCGTCACGCCGTCCGGGCCGCGCGGTCGGTCGGGGTGACGGTCCAAATTGTTGTCGAGGATCGATCTGACGGAGCCGTAGGTCCGTGCCCCGATGTCGAGCGCGCGCGTGGCAGCGGCCTCAACCCTCGCCATGCCAAACGGCTTGACCAGCCGCACGCACGATTCCCAGACAGGCCCGAAAGCCCTGTTCGGGATGCGGGCGATGCTCCAGAATCAGGTCGCACAACGCCGCCGTCGACGGGCCGATCAAGGCGGCGTCTTTGCGGATGCGATCGAGCGTCCAGTTGGCGTAACGCCGGTGGCTGGAGGGCATGTGTTCTTGCACAGTCGTGTGTTTGCCATTGCCGCTTGAGCGCAGATGTGCGGCGATCCGCTCGCCCTTGGCGAATACCTCGACGGTACGGCCGGTGAGACGGACCTCGACCTCGGCACGGGCAAAGCGATGCGGCACGCTGTAATAATGCTTGTCTACATCGACGTGATAATCGATCCCGACGCGGCGGGCGCGCCATTCGGCGAACACGTAAGGCTCGGCCGGCAAGGGCTTGAGCGCCGGACGATCGAGGTCTTCGAGGAGTTGGCGTCGCGTCACGCCGAGACGCCGGATCGGGCGCTCGTCATTCAGCCGCGTCAATAACTCTGTGATGGCCTCGTTCAACTCGCCCAAGCTATGGAATCGCCGATTGCGCAGACGGCCCAGAATCCAGCGTTCCATGATCAGCACACCGACTTCGACTTTGGCCTTG
>JAYSPJ010000542.1:0-5272 GCA_043722155.1 Bradyrhizobium sp. | reverse complement strand
CATATCGCTCCTTCGGTGGAGAAGTGGAGGCGTCAAGCACCCCCACGATATGCCGCCTTTCCGATTCCCGCCGTCACCAACTTTGGGCGATAGCTCGTTTGCGCGTGTTGCGCGGCTTCCTGCGCCGCCTTTCTAAGATGCTCGTTCATGGTGCTACCCCCACTAATGGGAAACTCTAGCGGGTTCGCCAGTATTTGACGAATCGAGGCTTCGGCTTCTTGAGCCGAGCGCGCCAGCGCAGGAAACGTCGGGCCTGTCTTTTGAAATCGGATTTAGTGAGGTTGACGATACGTCAGACGCTTGCCAGCCGCGCCTTTGACGGCAAGGTCTGCCCGTTCACCATCGGTCACACCGAGCGCGGAACGGTTTGAATAACGGAAATCGAATTCCGAGAGATAGCGGTGAAGGTGCTTCTCGGAGCAATGCTGGTAGACGCCCTTCATGCCGCGCTTGAACACTGAGAAATAGCCTTCGACGGTGTTGGTGGTGATAACCGTGGTTTCGACAACCGGCTTGCCATCGTCGCGCATCTTGTCGGTGACTTCGTTCCAGTAGCGAACGTATTCGTCCTTGCTGTGGATGACGGTATCGTGACTGACAAACTGGCCTCCAACTTCCTTGTAGGAGGCGTGTTCGTCGGTCATCAGCTTGGCTTCGCGGCTGAGATTGGCGTGCAGGATCGGCGCGATATCCGCGATACGGTTGCCGTCAATGTGGAAGCTACGGGCCGAACCACCGCGCTCGACCAAGGTAAGCACGGTGTTCATGTTGGACGTGCCGAGACGCCCCTTCTTGGGCTGGCCGTCAAGGTGGCCGAAATAGGTTTCGTCCACTTCGACGGTGCCACCGCCGCTGCCCATGGGAGGCACAAGGCCACCGGAGCGCATGGCTTCGCGGATACGATGGGTGAGGAACCAAGCGGACTTGTAGGTAATTCCCAAGGCGCGGTGAAGCTGATGGGAGCTAACGCCCTTCTTTGAGGATGCCATCAGGAAGAACGCCTGAAGCCAGACGTTCAGCTTGATATGGCTGCTTTCCATGACGCTCTTGGTGGTGACGCTGAAATCCTTGCGGCAGCCCTTGGAGCTACAGCGGTAGACGCCCGGCTTCTTGGTGGCGAACGAAGCGTTGACGGTGCCACAGTGCGGGCAAACGCGATCGGTGCCCCAGCGCAGGGCTTCCAGATAGGTCCGGGCAGCTTCGACGCTCTGGAAGTGGGGAGCGTTGAACTGGGACTTTTTGGCGGGGGCTTTGGCTGCGGGCATGGGATCAATCCGGTTTCGATGCACCATTTACTATATGTCGGGCCTTGTGGTGTCAAGTATATAATTCCCAGTCAAGCAGGGGTAGTGGGTCAGTTTGAAAAGGAACCGCTGTGGTTAACTCCGGGGCTGATGAGGCCGGCTAGCGCGGACGCCATCACGCTATCCGCACTGCGACCTTGCGCTCAATCAACGCATCACGTTGGCCGCGGAACCAATTGATATGCTTGATATGCCTGAACGGCACGCACGAACGTGAGTTGACGAAGTGCCGCCGGAGCGGCTCTGGTTCCGGCTAAGGATTCGACAAAAGCGGCCGCGGCCGATGGGAGACCTTGATGCGCAACCTGGTTCTGGCTCTGTTGAGCGCGGGCGGACTGGCGATGGCGGGCGCGGCGCCGGCGGAGGCCGTCGGCACGCGCTATCCCTATTGCATCCAGGGCAATGACATTCCCGCGCTGAGCCAGTGCACCTTCACCAGCTATCAGCAGTGCCAGGCCACCGCGTCGGGACGGTTTCTCTCCTGCATCGAAAATCCCTACTACAACCCCCGCCCCGATACCGATCCGCGCGCCTATCGCGGCCGCGATCGCGCCCAGCCGGTCTATCCCCGGTACTGATGGCGCGCCCGAAGGAGGCACTGATGCGTAACCTGGCTTTGGCGATTTTGGCGCTCGCAGCGGTCTCGGCGGCCGGCCCGGCGGCGGCCCAGACCTATGACCCGGCCTATCCGGTTTGCCTGCACGTGTACGGACCGATCACCTATTACGAATGCCGCTACACCTCCCTGGCCCAGTGCGCCGGCTCGGCGTCGAGCCGCTCCGCCCAGTGCGAGATCAATCCCTATTTCGCCGGGCCTCGGCGCCATCCGCGGCAGCGGCCGGCCTCCTGATCGGTCCCGCGGCGAAAAGCTTCGCGCTAATGCCTGGAGCGGAATGGTATCAGAATAGGGTCGCGACGACTGACCGTTTCTTGTCGTGCCCGGACGCGGCGCTGCACGCGTGCTGCGAGTCGAGGCATTCTTTCTTTGCATGGGGTTGTTTTCGCGATTTTTTGTAAAGGCCCCGCGGTAGGGGCCACTCCGCATCCAGGGCACCAAATCGTTGGTGCTTCGCGCTTTCGGCGAATTGGATCAACTCCAACCCATCATGATTCTAGTCGAGTTCGACGACCTTGCCGTCCACCAGCGACACGCGGCGGTCCATGCGGCCCGCCAGCTCCATATTGTGCGTCACGATCAGCATCGCGACGCCGGTCGCCCTGACCAGTTGCATCAACGCCCCGAACACGTGATCCGCGGTATTCGGATCGAGGTTTCCGGTCGGTTCATCCGCGAACAGCACCCGCGGCGCGTTGGCGACCGCGCGGGCGATCGCCACCCGCTGCTGCTCGCCACCCGACAGTTCGGACGGCCGGTGCTTGATGCGCTCGCTCAAGCCCAGATAGGCCAGGATTTCGGTGGCCCGCTTGACGGTTTCCTCGCGCTTGAGGCCGCGGATCATCTGCGGCAGCATGACGTTTTCAAGCGCGGTGAATTCTGGCAGCAACCGGTGCGACTGGTAGACGAAGCCGATATCGGAGCGGCGGATCATGGTTCGCTCGATATCGGACAATTGCGAGGTCGGCGCGCCGCCGATATAGACCTCGCCGTCGTCGGGGGTCTCCAGCAGGCCCGCAATATGCAGCAGCGTCGACTTGCCGGCGCCCGAGGGCGCCACCAGCGCGACCGACTGCCCGGCCCACAGCGCGAGTTTGGCGCCGTTGAGAATGGTCAGCGTCTCCGTGCCTTGCGTGTACTGGCGCTTTATCTCGTGGAGATAGACGACCGGTACATCTTCCGCCCCCTGCTCCATCTTGCCCTCACTCGTACCGGAGCGCGTCGACGGGGTCGAGGCGCGCGGCACGCCACGACGGATACAGCGTAGCCAGGAAGGACAGCGTCAGCGCCATGATCACGACAGCGGTGGTTTCGCCGAAATCGATCTCGGCCGGCAGCTTGGAGAGGAAGTAGAGCTCCGGCGAAAACAATTCGGTGTTGGTCATCCAGGACAGGAACTGCCGGATCGATTCGATATTCAGGCAGATCACCATGCCGACGAAGAATCCGGTCAGCGTGCCGACCACGCCGATCGCAGCCCCCGTGATCAGGAATATCCGCATGATCGACCCTTGCGAAGCACCCATGGTGCGCAGGATCGCGATGTCCTGACCCTTGTCCTTCACCAGCATGATCAGGCCGGAGACGATATTCAGCGCCGCGACCAGCACGATCATGGTCAGGATCAGGAACATCACATTGCGTTCGACCTGAAGCGCATTGAAGAAGGTCGAGTTGCGCTGCCGCCAGTCGACCAGAAACACCGGCCGCCCCGCCGCTTCGGTCACGGTCTTGCGGAAGGCATCGACCCTGTCGGGATTGGTGGTGAACACCTCGATCGCGGTGACGTCGTCCTTGCGGTTGAAATAGGCCTGCGCCTCCGGTAGCGGCATGAACACGAAGATTCCGTCATACTCCGACATCCCGACATCGAACACCGCGGCCACCTTGTAGGGCTTGATGCGCGGCGTGGTGCCCATCGGCGTCACCGCACCGCGCGGCGCCACCAGCGTGATGCTGTCGCCGGCATGCAGCGACAATTGATCGGCGAGCCGCCGGCCTATGGCGACGCCCTGCCCCTCGTCGAACCCGTCAAGCGAGCCCTGCTTGATGTTCTTGGCGATCGAGGTGAGGTTGACGAGATCGCCGGCGCGGATGCCGCGGACGAACACGCCGGCGGCGTTGAATGGCGACGAGCCCAGCGCCTGGCCATCCACGACGGGGGCTGCGAGGCGGATGCCCGCGACCTGACTGATGCGCTCGGCGACGTCCTTCCAGTCGGTCAGCGGCGATTCCAGCGGCTGCACCAGGATATGTCCGTTGACGCCGAGTATCTTGTCCAGCAATTCCTTGCGGAAACCGTTCATCACGGCCATCACGATGATCAGGGTGGCGACGCCGAGCATGATGCCGAGGACCGAGAACCCGGCGATCACGGAGATAAAGCCTTCCTTGCGACGCGCGCGCAGATAGCGTCCGGACAGCAGCCATTCGAAGGGCGCGAAAGGTGGGGTTCGAACTGGCTCGCTCATGGCTTCATCCATAGTTCGATTTTCACACGATTCGGGCTAATTGTGGCCGTAACGTCTGATATGCCGCCAGCTGCGGTGGATAAATCCTCACGAAGTCAGCCGCGCCACGACTTCCGCCGGGCTCAGATTCTCGCGCGTCCCGTCGCTGCGCCGCTTCAGCTCGAGCTTGCCTTCGGCGAGGCCCTTGGGGCCGACCAGAATCTGCCAGGGGATGCCGATCAGGTCGGCGGCGGCGAATTTCGCGCCAGCACGCTGGTCGGTGTCGTCATACAGCACCTCGACGCCCTTGGCGTTGAGTTCGCGATAGAGCTTCTCGCAGGCCGCGTCGGTGTCGTCCGCGCCCTGTTTCAGATTCAGGATCGCCGCCTTGAACGGCGCCACCGCCTCCGGCCATTTGATGCCGGCATCGTCATGGCAGGCCTCGATGATGGCGCCGACCAGCCGCGAGACGCCGACGCCGTAGGAGCCGCCGTGAACCACCAGCTCGGCGCCATCGGCGCCGGCGACCATCGCCTTCATCGTGTCGGAATATTTGGTGCCGAAATAGAAGATCTGGCCGACCTCGATGCCGCGGGTATGCACCTTCTTGTCGGCGGGCACTTCGCGGTCGAACCGCGCGGCGTCGTGGACGTCCTCGGTCGCGGCATAGACCGAGGTCCATTGCTGGATGATCGGGGACAAATCGCTCTCGTAGTCGACGTCATCGCCGGGCACCGGCAGATTGAGCACGCCGCTGTCGCAGTAAACCGCGGACTCGCCGGTCTCCGCGAGCACGATGAATTCGTGGCTGAGATCGCCGCCGATCGGGCCGGTCTCGGCGCGCATCGGGATCGCCTTCAATCCCATCCGGGCGAAGGTGCGCAAATAGGCGACGAACATCC
>JAYSPJ010000541.1:0-2401 GCA_043722155.1 Bradyrhizobium sp. | reverse complement strand
CGCACAGGGAGACGACGACCATGGCCACGCCATACCCGGGTAATGCTCCAGGCAATGTCACGCCGCTCGCTCAACCGACCCAGGATACCGCCGCCCCCGTCATTCGAACCATCGGCCTGTCCGATCTGCATCGGGCGCTGCGGCTAGGCTGGGGGGATTTCAAGGCGGTGCCCAGCCACGCCATCATTCTCTGCGTGATCTATCCGGTGCTCGGACTGGTGCTGGCGCGCACCGTGCTCGGCTATTCCGTCCTGCCGCTGCTGTTTCCGCTGGCGGCGGGTTTTGCCCTGCTCGGCCCGTTCGCGGCCCTCGGCCTCTATGAGCTCAGCCGCCGCCGTGAGCGTGGCGAACAGGCCTCCGCGTGGGATGCGGTCGACGTGCTACGCTCGCCGTCGTTCGGCGCCATGCTCGGGCTCGGCACGCTGCTGCTGGCGCTGTTCGTGGTCTGGGTCGCCACAGCGCAGGCGATCTACGTCGCGGCGTTCGGTTACGAAGCCGCGGCGGGGATTCCGGATTTTGCACGGCGCGTACTGACGACGCCGCAAGGGTGGTGGCTGGTCGTTGCCGGATGCGGCGTCGGCTTCCTGTTCGCGGTGGTGGCGCTGTGCGTCAGCGTGGTTTCGTTCCCGTTGATGCTCGATCGTCACGCCGGCGCCGCCGACGCCATGGTGACGTCGCTCCGTGCGGTGGCGCGAAATCCGGTGCCGATGGCGGCATGGGGGTTGATCGTCGCGGTGCTGCTGGTGGCGGGATCGCTGCCGTTCTTCCTCGGCCTCGCCATCGTCATCCCGCTGCTCGGCCATGCCACCTGGCATCTCTATCGCGAAGTCGTCGTACCCGAACTCAATCCGCAACCGCTGCCCCCGCGCGCGCATCGCGAGCGTCGTCCCGCTGCTGATTTTCCGGCCAACCTGTTCCCGTGGCGGCGCAAGAACGACACCTGACGCACGCTATGCAGGGCCGCCGGTTATCGTTGACCGCCGGCGTGGCATGCAAGCATTCGTTGCCCGATCGATATAGAGCGCAAGGCAGCGCCCGGTGCCCGATGCGATGTTCGCCGACGGGCATCGTCCGCTGATGTTTTCATGACATCAAGTTGCGCCTGAATCGGCGCTGGCGTGAGCCTTGTTTTGGCCGCGGTTGCCGTCGACATTTGGCGAAATGAGCTTTCGATTTCTGACCAGAGCCAGCGCGGTCGGCGCAGTCCTGATAACGGCAACGGCAGCAGCGCTTGCGGCGAGCTGCGGCACCGGCAGCTTCGAGGCGTGGCTCGACGATTTCAGAACCGAAGCCGCCACCAAGGGAATTTCCCAATCCGCCATTGCATCGGGCTTGAGCGGCGTGACGCTGGATCGAAGCGTGCTCTCGCGCGATCATTCGCAGCGGGTCTTCAGCCAGAGTTTTGAGGAATTCTCCGGCCGCATGATCCCTCCCCGGCTCACGCGCGGCGCCAACATGTTGAAGCAATATGGTTCGTTGCTCTCGCGCATCGAAAAAGACTACGGCGTGCCGGGCGAAGTGTTGGTGGCGATCTGGGGACTGGAGACCGACTACGGCGTCAATATCGGAAAATTTTCGACGCTGCGTTCGCTGGCGACGCTGGCTTACGACTGCAGGCGGTCGGAGATGTTCCGGGCCGAATTGATGGACGCGTTGCGCATCGTCGAGCGCGGCGACCTTGCGCCATCCGAAATGCGCGGCGCATGGGCCGGCGAACTCGGCCAGACCCAGTTCATGCCGTCGTCCTGGATCAAATACGCCGTCGATTTCGACGCCAATGGCCGGCGCGACCTGCTGCGCAGCGCGCCGGATGTGCTGGCATCGACGGCCAATTATCTCGCCGGCCATGGCTGGCAGCGCGGCAAAGACTGGGAGGCCGGCGGGGCCAATTTCGCGGTGCTTCAGCAATGGAACAAGAGCGAGGTCTATTCGAAGACGATCGCGCACTTCGCGACCCAGCTTTCCCGCGCACCCTGACGCTTGATCCCGTCCGAGCGCTCATACCTGCCCTTCCTGACACCAATCATTAGAAATGATTATGAATTCAATATATATATGAAACAGTACATGCGAATCACGCATGCGTGACCAGTCCTTATCGGGCCTTTGATCTCTTCTTTTAATCCTCCACCCTAGAACCAAACGCTATGAGACCCTCCTGATTGCCGTATCACGACGGGTCTCCATTACAACAAAGCACTGATTATATGACATTTTAGCATTTCAAGATTTACCAGCCAATGGTTTGTATCGCCCCCTCAAAAAGGTTAATCGATTCTTAACACTGCCATGCGTTTATTACCTAGCTGCATCGCAACATTTGAACTTCTGCACCGCACTATATTCTTCTATATTCATTTTAACGATGGATCTCCCTCCAAGAGATGAATCGTTAATACAA
>JAYSPJ010000540.1:0-3863 GCA_043722155.1 Bradyrhizobium sp. | reverse complement strand
TGCCGGCCCGCCGGCTGGTGACGACGATGCGGTCGGCCACCATGAAGGCGGAATAGAAGCCGACGCCGAACTGGCCGATCAGCCCGGCGCCGTCCTTGGCCTCGGTCAGCCGCGACAGGAAGGATTTGGTGCCGGAACGGGCGATGGTGCCGAGATTGTCAACCAGCTCCTGCCGGTCCATGCCGATGCCGGTATCGATCACGCGGAGCGTATCGGCCTTCTTGTCGGGCACGATGCGGATTTTCGGCGGCTCGCCGTCCGCGATCAGCGCGGGGTTCGCGATCGCCTCATAGCGCAGCTTGTCGCAGGCATCGGAGGCGTTCGAGATCAGTTCGCGCAGGAAGATATCGGTTTCCGAATAGACCGAGTGCACCATCAGGTGCAGCAGTTCGGCGACCTCGGCCTGGAATGGCTGGGACACCGGGGCGGTGTCGGCAGTGGTTTCAGTCATTGTCGATCTCGCTCAATGCGCGCTTGCGGAAAATTGCGGAAAAATCCGATATAGCGATACCATGTTCGATAGCAAGTTCTGCGGCCCGGCAGGGACCGGCGAACGGCGCGATCCGGGCCCGCTGCAAAAAAACATAAGGAAACGCCATGACGAAAACATCAAAGGTAACAAGCGTCGAGATCCTCGCCTGCGACGCCGGCTGGCGGAACTACCATTTCGTCAAACTATCGACCGAGGACGGGGTGGTCGGCTGGAGCGAATATGACGAGGGTTTTGGCGCACCGGGCGTCGGGGCTGCGATCCAGCGGCTGTCCGGCCGCGTGGTCGGGCAGAATGTATTCGCCCATGAGCGGATTTTCGCGGAGCTTTCCGCAGCGACCCGACCCGCCACCGGTGGCGTCGTGGCGCTGGCGCTGGGAGCGATCGAAAACGCGCTGCTCGACGCCAAGGGCAAGCTGTTGGGGGTACCCTGCTACGAACTGCTCGGCGGCAAGATCCGTGACCGCGTCCGGGTCTACTGGTCGCATTGCGCGACCTGGCGCATCAACCATCCCGGCTGGTACAAGCCCGCCATCACCGACCTCGATGGCGTCAAGGCGATCGGACGCGAGGTTCGGGCGAAGAAGTTCACCGCGCTGAAGACCAACATCTTCACCTACACCGACGGCAAGCCGCAGGGCTGGCGGCCCGGCTTCGGCTCGCCGTTCGAGCCGGAGATCAATGTCGACCGCAAGGTGCTGCGCGACCTGCGCATGCACCTGGAAGCCATCCGCGACGGCGCCGGGCCCGATGTCGACATCCTGCTCGACCTCAACTTCAACGCCAAGACCGAAGGCTACCTGAAGATCCTGCGCACCATCGCCGATCTCGACATGTTCTGGATCGAGATCGACAGTTTCAGCCCGGAGGCGCTTGGGCTTATCCGGCGGCAAAGTCCGCATCCGATCTCGTCCTGCGAGACGCTGCTCGGCCTGCGCGAATTCCTGCCGTATTTCCGCGAACAGGCGATGGACGTCGCGATCATCGACACGCCGTGGAACGGGGTCTGGCAGTCGATGAAGATCGCGGCCTCCGCCGAGGCCCACGAGGTCAACGTCGCCCCGCACAATTTCTACGGCCACCTCTGCAGCATGATGAACGCGCATTTCTGCGCGGCGGTGCCGAATTTGCGGATCATGGAAATCGACATCGACCGGCTGGAATGGGACCATGAGCTGTTCACCCATTTGCCCGAGATCGTCGACGGCTATCTCGTCATCCCCGACCGGCCCGGCTGGGGCACCGAGCCCAACGAGGAAGCGCTGCGCGCGCATCCGCCGAAGGGTTTGGGGGGGCTGTTGAACTATGGGCAGAAGAAGTAGCGCGCCGCGTCAAACCAGCTCAATATCCAGCCAGCCGAGTGCGTTGACGGTGACCCGGTCGCCGGCATTGACGACCACCGTCGTGGTCTCGGCCTCGATGATCGCGGGCCCCGCGAGAGTGTGGCCGGGCCGGAGATCGTCGAGCGCGTAGACCGGCACCTCGCGCCAAGCGCCGAACCATGCCTGCCGCGTTCCGCGCGGCGCGCAGGCCGCAGCCGACGGCGCCGGCCGCGCGTCCTGCCCGCGCTGCGACACTTCGCCGACCGCGGCGACCCGCGCGTTGACGAACACCACTTCCTGGTCGCGCGAGGCGTAGGTGTACAGCTCTTCGTGGCGGCGATGAAAGCGATCCTCGATCTGGTCGACCAGCGAGGCCGCGTTCCAGTCGAGTCCGTCGAGCGCCACGTCGATCTCGAAGATCTGCTCGCCGTAGCGCATTTCCGCGGAGCGTTCCGTCGTCATCGGCCCGCCGAACCAGGCGCGCAGCCGGCCGGTGGCCTGCCGCTCCAGGTCGTCAAACAGCTTTCGCGCCTCGTCGGCGGAAATGCGCCCCTCCGCGCCGTAATGGGTGCGGCTGACTTCGTAGCGCAAATCGCTGGTCAGCATGCCCCAGGCCGACAGCACCGAGGCCGCGATCGGCACGATGATGCGCTTGATATCGAGTTCGCGGGCGACCTCGGCGGCGTGCAGGCCGGCCGCGCCGCCGAAACTCAGCAGCGCAAATTTTCTGGGATCGACGCCGCGGCGCAAGGTCATCAGCCGGATGCCGTCGGCCATCTTCAGGTTGATCATCCTGTAGATGCCGGCGGCGGCTTCGATCCGCTCGAGTTCCAGCGACGCGGCGACCCGGTCGACGGCGGCTTCGGCTGCCGCAGCGTCAAGCGGACGCGCGCCGCCCATGAAGGCGCTCGCGTCGAGATAGCCGAGCACGACATTGGCGTCGGTGACGGTGGCGGCCATGCCGCCGTTGCCGTAGCAGGCCGGCCCCGGCACCGAGCCCGCGCTTTCCGGGCCGACCCGCAAGGTGCCGCCGGCATCGACCGACGCGATCGAACCGCCGCCCGCCGCGATGCTGGCGATGTCGAGGCTGCGCAGTGCAATGCGCTGGCCGGCCAACGTGCCGTCGGCGGACAGCGCGGCGCGGCCCTCCGAGATCAGCGAGATGTCGGTTGAGGTGCCGCCCATGTCGAACGGCACCAGATCGGGAATGGCAAGCAGGTCGGCGCAGCGCCGGGCGCCGGAAATGCCGCCGGCTGGGCCCGACAGCACCGTGCCCGCGGCCAGCCTGGAAGCTTCCTCCACCGGCGCCATGCCGCCATGGGAGAGAATGATGAAGAGCGCGCCCTTGAAGCCGGCCTCGACGAGACGCTGCTCCAGATTGGCCAGATAGTGCCGCACCAGCGGCCGGACATAGGCGTTCACGATCGTGGTCGAGACACGTTCATATTCCTTGATCTGCGGCAGCACGTCGCTCGACCTGGAAATGCTGATGTCCGGCAGTTCGCGCGCCAGCCGTTCGACGGCGGCGAGTTCGTGCACCGGATTGAGATAGGAATGCAGAAAGCAGACCGCGACCGAAGTGGCGCCGCAGCGGCGGATGGCGGCGACGGCGTCGTCGAGCGAGGCCTCGTCGAGCGGGATCGCAACCTCGCCATTGGCCTTGAGCCGCTCCCGCACGCCGAAACGCCGCTCGCGCGGCACCAGCGGTTGCGGCGGCGGCGAACGCAGATCGTAGCGGTTGTCCTTGAGACCCTCGCGCATTTCGATCACGTCGCGATGGCCTTCGGTGGTGAGCAGCGCGACCTTTGCCCCTTTGCGCTCCAGCAGCGCGTTGGTCGCGACCGTCGTGCCGTGCACGATGCGGTCGGTCACGCTCAACATCTCTCCGCGCGACAGTTTCAGCCGCCGCGCCAGTTCCTCCAGCCCAGCCATCACACCGACCGACTGGTCCGCCGGCGTCGATGGCGATTTCGCGAACAGCGTCTTGCCGTGCTCGTCGATGGCGACGAGATCCGTGTAGGTGCCGCCGACGTCAATTCCGATGGTGTACA
>JAYSPJ010000539.1:0-2764 GCA_043722155.1 Bradyrhizobium sp. | reverse complement strand
GGGCACGCGCAAATTCCTCACCATCGATGAGCGCCCGATCGCGATCTTCAATATCAACGGCGAGTTCTTCGGCCTGTTGAACCGCTGCCCGCACCAGGGCGCGGCCTTGTGCGAGGGCCCGCTGATCGGCCTCGCGCAATCCTCCGATCCCGGCGAGATCCAATATACCAGGCTCGGCGAAATCCTCCGCTGCCCCTGGCACGGCTGGGAATTCGACATCCGCACCGGGCAGTCGTATTGCGACCCGAAGAAGTTTCGCACCCGGGCGTATCCTGTCAACGTCGAGCCGGGTGCCAGCGTGGTGAAGGGGCCGTACGCAGCCGAGACATTGGCGGTGTCGGTGGAGAGCGATTACGTGGTGGTGGATCTGTAGATCTCTAAAGGTCATTGCCCGGCTCGACCGGGCGACCCAGTATTCCAGAGATCTCTCGATTGAACACGCGAACCCGTCTTCATCCCCCCGCGATCTCAGGCTAAAGATCGATCCAGCTGGGATTGCCTTTTTCTATCAACGCAATCTTCCACCCGCCCCGCGCGTCGCTCTTTCGCGAGCGTATCACTCTATGCCGAGTGACCAGTCTGACGCTCCAGCGAAAGTACTCGCAACCGGCTGCTACTGGCGCAAAGCGGTCGCTGGCCACTTTCGCCAATTCGCTGAGCAATGGCCATGGAATATGCGCGGCAAGACCAATGAGAAAACCGATGCGGTTTCGCGGGAAGCATGCGGTCGTGACCACGATCGCCACCGCTCCGGCGACGGTGCCGATCATGCGGAACAAGGCTCTGCGCAGCGACGCGCCGAGACTTGGCTGACAGACGATCGCCGCGGAAGTGCCGGCCCCGTGCGCATTGTCGAGTTCGAGCCAGAATGCGACGTAGAGTGCGAGGGACACGGCTGCCCAAAGGCGCAACCCCACTGATGCCATTGCCGGCGACGCTTCTGGCCGGCAGCGTTGCTGGTCGAGATTCCGCAGTCGGTCCCCGTCGTCGCCGCCGACGGGGAGGGGCGTCTCACGATCATCATCATCGGCGGCATGCCGAGGATGCCCGCCGATCGTGCTGGCGTGGGCTCCATCACGATCATCGACAGGTGCCGATCATGATCATGGTGGCCTTGGTTGTAGGTCACATTCATGTGCCGGCGAGCTTCGGTCGCATCCGGCGGAAACCGTGTCTCGCAGCCGGGTGCAGGCATTTGCGGGCGACCATCGGGATTGTCTAGCATCATGCTTGAAACACCGGCCAGAATCCTTGCCGATCTCGCCGTAGAGATCCAACGCGAGTCCGCCACCGTCGGAAACGGGTTGAACCAGGACAGCCTCGCCGAGCTCGCGGACCTCGTCCGAATGATGAACAGCTACTACTCAAACCTCATTGAAGGACACAACACGCGCCCCGTGGACATCGAAAAGGCATTGACCGGCGTCCAGATCGAGCCCGAAAAAAGGCCCCTTGCACTTGAGGCGAAGGCGCACGTCGAGGTGCAGCGCGCGATCGACGTTGCACATATGACGAACAAGCTGCCCAAACCGGTCTCGACGACGTTCATATCGTGGGTTCACAAGTCATTCTACGACGAGATGCCTCCAGAGTTCCGGGTGACGAAGCGGCAGGACGGAAGCGAGATTTCTATTGTCCCGGGCAAATTCAGGTCGTCGCCGGAAGAGTATATCGCCGTCGGCCGGCACGTGCCTCCTTCTTCAAGCGTGGTCCAAACATTCATGGACTACTTCGAAACGCGCTTCACCGCAGCAGAGGGAAAGGCAAGCCTTGGGATCATCGCCATCGCAACAGCGCATCATCGCCTGAATTACATCCATCCCTTCGTCGACGGCAACGGGCGGGTCAGCCGGCTGATGTCGCACGCCATGGGCCTGCGCGCTAGGACCGGCGGTGCGGGCCTTTGGTCCATCTCGAGGGGACTGGCACGAGGCCTCAGGGACCGCGGCGAATACAAACGTTACATGGATAGCGCTGACAGTCCCAGACGCGGGGATCGCGACGGTCGCGGAAACCTCTCCGAAGCGGCCCTCATCGAGTTTTCGGAATGGTTTCTGAGCGTGATGTTGGACCAGATAAGGTTCAGCAAGGCCGTATTTCAACTCGACAAAATCCAGGAGCGCTACAAGGACCTTCTCGCCGACCTCAAGCTCGAAACCCGTGCGATCGACCTGGTCATGTCGATCTTCAAGTTCGGACAAATGGAACGCGGAGATGCCGCGCACGTGCTGAGGATGCCCGAGCGCACGGCCCGCACGGTAGTATCGAAGCTGACCGAGCAGGGATTCTTGAAATCAAGCACTCCTAAAGGGCCGGTTCGTGTTGCTTTCCCCCTGGAGTACCGCGAACGCCTTTTTCCGAACCTGTTCGCCGAAGGAAAAATCGAGGCGCCCGAACCGCCGGCACTGCAGTTCGGCCGCTGAAGACGGCAGAGGCGTGGATCGAAGCAACAGGGCATCGGCCAAGTCAACCCCGCAAGGCGGGCGCGACGCACGTAACCGTGCACGACCCCATTGCTCACTCCCAACGTCCGCGCGATGACGGGCTCAGTCAGGCCCTCGTGCCTCAAACGTAGAACTTCTCGAATCCGGTGGTAGATGATTAAAGCTCAATCTGTTCGGCCATATTTAGAGCGTCATCTACCTCAATGCCGAGGTATCGAACAGTGCTCTCTAGAGCGGTTTCCACTTGAAATGGGTCACTACGCGTATCCGGCATGTCGAAAGTAGTTAGCGCACTGCTCGGGTGCAAATGTTTTGATAAG